>JARROY010000050.1:0-16983 GCA_037383445.1 Anaerolineales bacterium
TATGAAAGATTTTCTTTCCGTTGGAGATTATTCACCCCAGGAACTCCAGGAAATGCTTGATCTGGCACTAGAATTAAGAAAAGAGCGCCAAGAAAAAGGGACAAACAGTCCACTGCTCAAGGACAAAAAGCTTGCCATGATCTTTCAAAAACCCAGCCTTCGAACTCGTGTTTCCTTTGAACGCGGGATGGAACACCTTGGCGGCAGTGCCATGTACATTGGTCCAGCAGAGATCGGACTCGGAAAGCGCGAATCAATTGCAGATGTTGCTAGGGTAATGTCTGGATATGTCGATGGAATAATGGCTCGCGTCTTTGAACACCAACATGTCATCGAACTAGCCAAGTGGGCATCCATCCCGGTCATCAACGGGCTGAGCGATTATAACCATCCCTGCCAGGCAATGGCAGACATCCTCACAGTATTAGAAGAATTTGGTAAAGTCAAAGGGATCAATGTCACTTATGTCGGTGATGGCAACAATGTGGCGGTCTCCCTCATGCAAATCTGCGCAAAACTAGGTGCCAATTTCACCATCGCTAACCCGACAGGTTACGACATGCCAGCCTCCAGCATAGCTGAGGCTCGGAAGTTCGCCGCAGCAAGCGGCAGCACCATTTCCTTGTTAGATGACCCCCACCAGGCTGTTAACGAGGCTGATGTGATTTACACAGACACCTGGACCAGTATGGGACAGGAAGAAGAAACAGCAAAAAGGGAAGCCCTTTTCCCACCCTATCAAGTAAATGAACAATTGGTCCAAGAAGCTCGCCAACATGTCATTGTATTGCACTGCCTGCCCGCCCACCGCAACCACGAAATTACAGATGCCGTGGCCGACGGACCTCACTCCCGCTTATTCCCACAAGCACATAACCGGATGCATGCACAAAAAGCGATCCTGGTAAAATTACTCAGCTAAATTCACACATCAACCCTTGAACAAAAATCGCCTCAAGGGTTTCATATTGCATAGGAAAATTATGGAAACCCAAAAATATATCCAGCTTGAAGAAACCTACGGAGCGCACAACTACCACCCACTCGACGTTGTCATCAGTAGAGGTGAAGGGGTATGGGTATATGATGTTGAAGGAAATCGATATCTAGACTGCTTGAGTGCCTATTCTGCTCTTAACCAGGGACATGTCCACCCGAAAATTTTACAGGCTATGATAGAACAAGCTAACAAACTGACTTTAACTTCCCGGGCATTTCGCAATGATCAACTTCCCCTTTTGTATCAGGAACTCTCCGAACTCACCGGCTATGAAATGTCACTCCCAATGAACAGCGGGGCAGAGGCAGTTGAAACTGCGATGAAATTGGCTCGAAAATGGGCATATCAAGTAAAGGGAGTCCCCAAACACCAAGCTGAGATTATCGTGTGCGATGGCAACTTTCATGGAAGGACGATCAGTATTATCTCGTTTTCAACAGAAGCTCATTATAAGGACAATTTTGGACCTTTCACGCCCGGCTTTGTCTCCGTTCCGTATGGGGATGCCGCAGCGATCGAATCTGCGATAAGTGGCAATACCGCTGCCATCATGGTTGAACCGATCCAGGGTGAAGGTGGTGTAATCATCCCTCCAGAGGGGTATCTTAAAAAATTACGCCGTATTTGCGACGAGAACCATGTTCTTTTAGTTTTTGACGAGATCCAGACGGGTTTAGGTCGAACTGGAAAATTATTTGCACAAGAGCACGAAGACGTACGTGGGGATATGACCATCATTGGTAAAGCCCTTTCTGGCGGTTTCTATCCTGTTTCTGCCGTCCTGGCAGATAAAGAATTGATGGGATTATTTACACCGGGTGAGCATGGTTCTACATTTGGCGGCAATCCTTTAGGAGCGGCAGTTGCCAGAGCAGCTTTAGATGTGCTGGTAAAGGAAAATTTGATCGATAACTCTGCTGAACTAGGCGAATATTTCATTGAGCAACTCATGGAAATACCCAGTCCACATGTTAAAGAAATACGTGGAAAAGGCCTGTTTATTGGTGTGGAGCTCAAAAAGAGTGCAAAGGGTGCCCGACGTTTTTGTGAAGCCCTACAAGATAAAGGAATATTGTGCAAAGAAACCCATGAAAATGTGATCCGTTTTGCTCCTCCATTGGTGATAGATAAAGCTACGCTTGATTGGGCACTACCGCATATTAGAGAAGTCCTCAATTTGCCTTAGGTTTCTTTTTGATTCAACCTAATAGATCAGATCTAAATAATCTCCCGCGTTGGGAGATTTTTTCTCTCCATCTATCTAGGATAATATTTTAGCCAACAATTTGAATTCAGTTTCTGCGTGTTCTTCCAAATCTCTCTGAAAGTTTTTTGAGAAAAACAGCCTAAATAATGGATCAAATACTCTTCCAAACCCAGAGTAACCTAACATAAAGATATGGTTTATCTTCATGCCATCTGGCAGATCTTGGAACTCGAGGACCATCCAGGCTGGCAAATTAACCAAAAATCTTAGCTGATAAACCAATTTGGAACCAGGAATAAGCTCTTTAATCTTTGCTGTAAACTTTATCCGCTGCTGTCCGATATATTCATCAAAATAAACAAGGTTTCCAATATTCCCTGGGTAATGTTTAATCGTATGAAATGCCAAATGAACCCCTGGCCACCAACTTTGATATCTTTCATCTGTGCAGATAAGCATAAAGTTATAAACAGATTGGCTTTTGAGACCTATTAAGTCTACTTCGACATTCGATTTGATCATTTTAATACACTTGATTATCTCTAATAAAGTTAGGGTGAACTAAGCTAAATCCACATATTTCCAACCTTTTTTACGGCCAGTAAACCCGATCACTAAATGGTAAAGGGCATACAGTTCCATCGAAAATGGAAGGTAACCGCCATACCCTAAAACTGGCATCTCGAAGATATGACCAAAATCAACAAATGGTATAAGATAAACCCATTTTGGATAGGAATAATAATTCCACATTTCCCAGAAAAATCCGCAAACGAGAGCACCAAGCCAGAGAGAAAATACCGGACGCCAATCCCCAATATTCACAGATGCCGCCAAAGTTCGATTTCCAAGCCAGACATTTATTGGCTCAAGAATAAAATAAACCGACAACCACATAAAAGGAAAATAATATCGCGGCCAAACCAGCATAAGCACCAACATTACCCAACCCAAGAGAAAGAATAAAAGTACAGTTGACTTTGTTGTTCGGAGACGCCATCCAGGTCGAATGTTCCTTAACCAGTTAAAACTGCCGACCAATTCCGCTGTCCCAAAAACCGCGGGAATCACAGTCGAGAAACTAAAGGATGCAAAAATAGCAAATTCTAAATCTGTAAAGAGGTTTCCGCCAAGGTATACCCAATTCTGCAAACGCCAATTAAACAGTTCAAACAACCACCAACCCAAAACCGAAATCCCAAATAAACTAAGATATGCCCTCCAGTTTCTGGTGAGTAAAGAAGTCTTCTTTCTGAAATAAACCAAACCGTCAATTGTAAGACAATAACCGACCCATAATGGCGTAAAAGCCCAGTGAGTCCGCAATCCGTCAAACGTCCAATTTACATACCAGAAAACAAGCGTTAAAACAATCCCAAACCATCCATATAAGGGAAATTTCTTTGCATCGAATTTAGATTGATTCATCCTTTCTCCTCCAATATGGATAAATTATGCCATTTCCTTTTGCGTTAGATCTATTTATTTATTAAGAAATGGGGAATAATCACCCCCATCAACAAGAGACCAATATAAAATGCACCTGCTGCCAATTGCCAAAAACCAAGGGTTATACTCACCAATCCAACGAGAGCTAGTCCACCAAGTCCGAAGAGTGAACGGGTGGTCTCTAAACTACGGTTGGAGTTAGATCGTCCATATTTCCACCAAAAAATTATACCGCTCATTATTCCACTAAGGCTCAACACGAAGACAGTCCAAAATAATTGCCATCCTTTCATCCCAAAAGGAAGATCAAGGACAACTATTCCACATGAACCTCTCTGGAAGGGATGTAGAGCATTATCCATAACAATCATTTTGGCTAATATAAAGTGCCTATAGCCTGCATCCGGAGCATCTACTTCCCAATTCATTTGTTTTGTTTCATGTGAGGCAATACTAATATTTTCTTGAAATTCCTGTAATAGGATCAAATGTCCCTTGCTTATACGTGCTTGAATAACCAAATCTTGAGGTAAATCCTCCGAATTCTTAATTACAGCCGATAAGTATCCCGTTTCGTTGGAAGACAAAAAAACCGGGCACTTTATCGAATTAATAGAACGATTTGCACCATTTGTTAAATCGAACAAGGTCGATTCAAAATCTGCATAAACAGAAATTCCAATTAAAACAATCCCTAACACGACCCCAATTACAAACAGGATTATCCCTATCACTCCTCGGTTGACCACAAATTTCCTGTCAGTTATCTTCACGCTAACTACTCTTTTTTCTAAAATTGGTTAGCTATCTTCAAAAGATCCAACTACTCAATTGATATGGATCATCAATCCACCTATTCTTTCCCATCGCTAAAAAATGATCAACCAAATTGATCAAACCAAAGCATCCTCAGGTGAAATCGATATAAGAATTGAGTTCTAATATTGAATTATAACATTTGGGATTAATAGAATAATCCCTAAGAAATAATAAGGTTTGTAAATAAAAATCTGTCCAAACTCAACTTAACATTCCTTTGTTAAGTTAAAAAACTGAGGGCGAATACCCTCAGTTTTAGAGCTAACCCAATCGTAATGGAGTCACTTCATAAATCGGTAAGAGATCTTCATTCAAACTGCTCATCCCGATCAATAAGAAATTTCCGACTAGCAAAGCCCCAGTCAAGCCGCTGGATAATCTAGCTGCGGGCAATACCAAACTCAAAAGAAATGCCAAGGTCCCAAACAAGATTAAGACACCAAACAAAGGTATCATCATCATTAGGAAATCCCAAGCAGAAAGATCAAAACCCGCATTTTTAGCAGGAATTACCCAACCTAACCAGGAAACAAGCAGTATCAAAACGGTTGCAGTTACGAAAGCCAGGAATCTTCCCACTAAAAATTTTGTACGGCTTATCGGATATGAGATCAACATATCCAGGATGCCATTTTCTTCATCTGTAACAATCAGTTTGGCACATGCTCCGATGGCAAAGATTCCGATGATGAGGGTCATATAACTGGAAAAATATGTATCAATATAACCAATTGGCGATCCAAACTCCTCAATTGAGGGGAAAAAAGCGATCAATTCTTTTGGGTAATTTTCCAGCATCAGCATGAATTCATCTGCCATTTCTCCTATAGAACTGTAAAAACTGGACATCATCCAATCGTACAAGAGCAATCCAATCGACCAGCCAATGATCGTACCCCGCATTTTACGCAGCATATTTTTATACTCAGCAAACATATTAGTGATCCTCCTTGCCCGCATAATAGGCTAAAAAGATTTCTTCAAGAGACGGGCGTTCCACATCGATATCAATCACCTGGTATGTCCCAAGGCTTTTGATAAATTCGTCCACATCGCCTTCAACTTGGAAGGTAAACAAGTCTCGCCTTTCCCGAGTCATACCATTCACACCTGTCATATTCGCCAGAGTTACCTCCGTTTGAGGTTCAGAAAACTGGACTCTTATGCGGCGCATTTCCATTGTTTTAAGCTCTTGGGGTTCAGCTTCCTCAATAATCACTCCATTCCGGATAATTGCCACCCGGTCTGCCAAGGTTTCTACCTCATTAATTATATGGCTGGAGAAGAAGATTGTAGCGCCTCCATCCCGCGCCGCCCGAAGCAATCGATACACGTCTTGCTGCATTAAAGGGTCCAAGCCGCTGGTCGGCTCATCTAAGATCAACAGATCTGGTTTGTGCATTAGAGCCTGCACCACACCGACCTTCTGCTTGTTGCCCTTGGATAAATTTTTGACCATGAATTCTAGATCAAGGTCCATTCGATTTGCCAATTCCAAAACATAATCCCAATCAATCTGGTTTCCGCGAAGTTCGGCAAAATACCTTAGCGCTTTTGACACCCGCATATTTCCTTCAAAATTCAACTCACCGGGCAAATAACCAACCCGCTGGCGAACATCCACAGGATTTTTTTGCGGGTTCAACCCTAATACTTGTATACTTCCATCCTGAGGTCGGATCATATCTAACATACATCGTATTGTGGTTGTTTTTCCGGCTCCATTTGGTCCAAGAAATCCAAAAATTTCACCCTGGTCCACATCTAACGTCACCCCTTTTAGAGCCTGGAATTTACCGTAATATTTCACGAGTTCGTTAATTTCTATTGCTTTTGTTGTCATCAATTCCTCCATGTTGCCTAATATGAAGTCATCTTCATTAGCAAATATATAAATCTCAAAAATGCTCTTAGAACTGGTTGCTACTCCTCTAATTGTGTATTTGGTGCAATTCTAGTTGACTCTAAAACCATCCTACACTACAGCGAATTCCCGAGCAACTCTAAGAAACTATGATATCGCTCATAATCTTGGGTGTACTAATCTAAAATTTAATTTATCCATAAGAAAGAATAACCAGAATCACAAAGCGCACCCGTGCGAGTGCGCCTTTGCCTTTACCATAAACATATTACCTAGTTATTGAACAGTAATTAAGACCCAAAATCCCGATGGTGTAACACTGGCACCTTCGTCTGTAAAAATCTGGTATATACCCTTGTAAGCTCCTGCAATAAGTGGTGCTTTTAACTCGAGCAATATTTTGATTTCTTCACCAGGAAGCACATTAGAATTCAGGGGCAAATCTGTTGCAGCGCTGAAATCTTCTCCCTCCACTAATGTCCAACGAAAATCTTTGGTCCACTCACATACCCCTGTATTTTTTACAATCCATATTTTAGAAAAATATTGTCCAGCAGGAATCACGGTACCATCGGGGATGGTTTCTTCAACCAGCTCTGCACGGTAGCAAGGTGTAGGTAGAACCGTTGAAGTCGGATTTACCACCCCAGGGGTTTGTGTTGGTAGCAGTACCACCGTTGCTGTGGAGGTCGGGCTTGGAATAACTTGAGAATTTGCCTCTTGTGTTAAACTCATTGGTTCCTCTAACACTTCGGTAGGTTGCGGTACAGAAACTGTAAGTGTTTCTATTATAGCTGTCTCTACCGCAGACTCAAATTCTTCTGTCAGATTTATTTCTTCAGATTTGGATGAACCACATGCTGAAAGAATAACAGCAATACCTATCAGACTAAAAATTTTTCTCTTTTTCATAACCAAATTAGGGGAACTTTGAATTTTTGCACATATGATCTTACCACAGGCTGTTAACTTTAGAAACAATACAAATAACGCCTATGCGCAAGAGCCTTTTCCCACACTTTTAGGTTTCACCTATTTATAATTCTTTTCCCCCGCTTTTATAGGGACGGAAAGACGATTTTCGGCCGGTGGAATTGGGCAAGAATACAATTCGTTGTAAGCACAGTAAGGATTGTAAGCCAAATTAAAATCTAATATCAGCAGACCTTCATCGTTTAGCTCAGGATCTAGATAACGCCCTGCACCATATGTTACTTTTCCTGCTTGAGAATCAACAAATGGGATAAAAAATCCGTATTCATTCGAATACACCGTCAAAGATGCCTCTTCTCCCTCCACGTTGAAAAAAACCTGTCCATATCGAGTAAATGTACGCAGATCACCAGTAGAAGTTTGCATCTGGATCATTTTCTGATCCTCAAATTCCTTGATCTCTAATTCAAAGATTAAATTTTCATCGATCGGGAAATAGTTTAACCCTCCAAAGGAGTGCTTTTGTTCAGATGTCAGTGGGCTGTGGGGATCAAATTCAAAAAATTCATCTTTGTTTGCCCTGAACTGTTGATAAATATTCATCAAAATTCTCCTTTTCTTTGTATATGTTAGATACTTATTTCATTATTTGTCTTACTTGAACAATATTGTTCAAGATGATTAGGTTGCCTACTGATTGATAAACAGCCAATCCTATATCATTTTTTAGCATCTGATAATGAGCTTGTGATAAGATAAAGATACACAATTGAGTCATCGGCAGGAGGAGTACCGATCAATTTAGCTATGGAAAATATCCAATTGATATTAATCTATTTTGTCTATGGATTAGCATTCTTTTTACTTGGAATGGCCGTGCTCCTCGAAGGCGATCGCAGTCTGGACGAAAGGCTGCGTCTTGCACTCAGACCCTTGGCGGCATTTGGTATTCTACATGGGATTAATGAGTGGATGGACATGTTTAAAAGAATTGAGAACATCCAGTTCGGCCAGTCCGGGGAATCAATTTACTTTTTCATAAATCTCACAATTCTTGCCTTTTCGTTCTTATCATTGAGCGGTTTTGGATTTTCTTTGCTTGCGCCAAATATGCGCATACGAAGGTTGAGTTTACTTGCTCCACTTTTTCTAGCGGCTGTATGGGCTTTCGGATTGAATATCCTATCGGGAAAATACCATATCATGCCTGGATATTGTCAGGTAGCCTGTGCTTGGACCCGGTATGCAATCGGTATACCGGCGGCTTTGGCTGCAAGCATTGGTTTGGTCGCCCAACAACGCAACTTCCGGCAGGCTGGGATGGCAAAATTTGGACGAGATTCATTGGTCGCCTCTATAGCCTTTGCCTGGTATGGAATTGCTCAATTTTTTGTAGCACCCAGCAGACTACCTCCTTCAACCTTTATCAATGAGGAGTTGTTTGAATATTGGTTCAATTTTCCGGTTCAACTGCTTCGGGCGGGTTTAGCAATAGTCATCGCCATCTATGTGATCCGGTTTATGCGGTCATTCGACGCTGAAATTCAGCAACAAATCTCTCATTTACAGGAATTACAACTCCAAGAAGCTAAAAAACGGGACGAAATGCGTGGCGGCTAGATCAAGCAAATTGTTGCCGCCCAAGAATCTGAGCGGAGAAGGATCGCCCGAGAACTCCATGACGATACAGGTCAATCTCTGACTGCAATCGGGCTGGGTTTGCGCGGGATCTCTACCCAGGTGGGAACGGACAATCCAAAAATTACCCAAAATTTGCGCCAACTTGAGGCCATGACAACAAATTCCCTCAATGAACTGCAGCGGATGATTGCAAATCTTCGCCCGGCCCATTTGGATGATTTAGGACTGGCACCTGCAATTCGATGGTACATCAATGATCTTCGCAACCATACAGATATTCAAATCCATTTTAAATCGGAGGGAGATGAGGTAAAAGTATCGGATGAGGTAAAAATCGCCGTTTACCGAATTATTCAGGAAGCGATCACCAACGCAATTAAACATTCAGAAGCAGAGAATATATTTATAAATCTCAATTTTCTCCAAAGGCGCGTCATGGTTGAAATTGAAGATGATGGGGTTGGGATGGATTTGGATAGATTTAACACTCACAAGCACTCTTCCTGGGGATTGCTGGGAATGCAGGAAAGAACAAAGTTATTAAATGGTAGTTTTATCATTGATTCGAAGGTTGGCCGTGGGTTCAGAATCTCTGCTTCGCTGCCCTATCAGCAGCCAACTATCCCCCAGTTACTTACAGAGGATTTGCAGAATGATTAAAATTTTGATTGTCGACGACCATGCGGTGGTACGTTCCGGCCTGCATATGATCTTGGAACCAGAAGAGGATGTAATTATTGTTGGAGAGGCAGAGAATGCCAAACAAGCCATCGCAAAAGCACGCGCACTTGAACCGGATGTAATTTTAATGGACATCCACCTCCCCGATGTTTCTGGAATAGAGGTAACCAAACAAATAAAAGAAATTTCGCCAAAAATTGCTATCGTTGCCCTTACAATTAACGAAGATGAAGAGTACTTCTTTAAAATGTTAGAAGCAGGGGCTAACGGATATGTACCCAAGAGAGCTGCTCCAGAAGAACTGCTGACAGCAATCCGGGCTGCGGCAGACAATGAGGTGTACATTTATCCCAGCCTCGCTAAACTTTTGGTGCGCGACTTTTTACATGGTGAACCCAAACATGCAAATGAATTAGAACTGCTCACTGAGAGAGAGATAGAACTTTTAACGCATTTGGCAGATGGAGCTACCAACAACGAGATCGCGGATACTCTCCATATCAGCCCCAAAACTGTCTCAAGACATCGTGAAAATATTATGAAGAAACTGAACCTGAGGAACAGAACTGAGTTGGTTAAGTTTGCTATCCGGAAAGGGATTATCAAGCCCTGATTTTCAGTCTTACCTTCTTAAGAAAAGACGCATGAAGATGCGTCTTTTTGATTCCCACGATGACCATGAAACAGTAGCTTATTAAATGGGGATTATACCCAATAAAAACCGGGGTATATGGGTAATTTTCCCATTCAAAATAGTGAAATTTAGCACAAAGTGTCCCTAATTAAATTGGGTGAATATCCAATTTACCCTGGGATTTCATCTTGGTACAGTGTAGATACAAAAGAATTTATCCAAAGAGATGAGATGAAAGGAAAGGTAGCAACCATGTTAAATCCATTCGAAATAGCAGAAGTATTACTTACATTGCTCATACTGCGAATAATTTTGCCCGCAGCGATCATATTCGGCATTGGTGGTCTGATAAAGAGAAATTACAAACCGGCTCTCTAATAGATTGAGGAATGGATCTATGAACGAACTGACAATCTCAGCAGCAGTACTTCTAGGGCTCCTTCTACGCTTTGGTATTCCGATAATCATCACCTTTGGACTCGCCAAATTTTTACGCAGTTTAGACGAACGGTGGCGAGCAGAAGCAGCAGAAGAAGAAGCTCAAGCAAAATTTAAAGCCCAGCAAGCAGCTCTGCTGCAAATCTGGCTTCAGCAGCCTTGCTGGGAGATCAATAACTGTTCTTATGAGCAGCGAGGACAATGCAAAGCATTTCATCAGAAGGAAATCCCATGCTGGGAGATTTTCCGTTCAAACGGTAATGTAAATCAACGCTGCCAATCTTGCGAATACAAAAAAACACTATCCGAGACATTGATAATGAATTAAAGAGGAGCTAAGAATGTTAAAAAATATAAAATCCAAACTAATCTTCGGATTACTCTTTGCTGTCATCTTCGGTTTTGCTGCTGGTGGAATAAGTGCCCAGGCAGACAATCAACTTGCTCAGCAAACCGCTGGAGACTGTCAGACCTGCCATTACAAAGTTATGGACGTCTTTGAGGTAAGTAAACATGGTGAGGCAGGTATTGATTGTACAATCTGCCACTCGCCAGTTAACGCCAACCACCCTCAAGAAGTCATGCCTACAGATGTATCCTCGCGGCTATGTGCAACTTGTCATAAAAGCGTTGCAGATGAATTCGATACCAGTATCCATGGACAAAAAGATCTTACCTGTGTACGCTGCCATAATTCTCACACCGCTGAACTTAGGGCAGATAATGTACAGACTCTTTGCGACAACTGCCATGACGATGTAGTACACGATTTCAGTTTTTCCGCCCATTCAAAGGTCGGGGTTCTTTGTACAGACTGCCACCAGCAAATGGTTGACAGTGAAGACCGTATAGGGGCAGGAAATATCACCCATACCTTTGTTCCAAATCTGGAAACCTGTTCCTCATGCCACACGGATATTATGGACAATCCCCACAATGACCCATGTGCAGATGGGGCTGAGAACGATCCTGATTCTCTTTGTAACGCCCAGGAGGTTGTTCAAGCTGGGCTTACGGTTCCAAAAGATCCGGATTTACTCTCAGAGCCCGAACCTGCTGGTCCATTCGGTTTTATTGTGGTCGGTGTGCTGGTTGGAATGGCTGCTGGAATGATCTTGGCTCCTTGGCTTGAAACCCTTTTCAAGAAATCTTAACCCGAGTTTGGAAATGCGTTGGAGAACAAAATGAGTAACGAAACCAAAATCAAACGAAGAGATTTTCTAAAATTAATTGCTGCTGGAGCAGGTGCCACTGCCCTGGTCGATATTGGAACAAAGGTCCAACAGTCAAAAGTTCGGGCAAGCTCCCCGGAGGGTGGTGAACATAGTTGGGCGATGGTCATTGACCAGGAGAAATGTGTTGGTTGTAAAAGCTGCACCCTTGCATGCCAAGCCAGCAATGATATCAACCCAGATATTAATTGGACACGTGTTTACCAGACAGACCGTGTTGGCAACGAAACCGTTTATCTACCAGTGCCTTGTCAACACTGCGAAAACGCTCCCTGCGTTTCGGTATGTATGGTTGGGGCATCCTATTATCGAGACGATGGGATTGTCATGATGGACTATGACCTCTGCATCGGATGCCGATACTGCATTACAGCATGTCCTTATCAGGCCCGCTCATTCAATTGGGAAAAATTCGAGGGAGATAACCCTGCTGTGCCGGAGTGGGGTGAGCCGGTTGTTGAACGCAGGCCGCGCGGAGTAGTTGAAAAATGCACCTTCTGCGCGCAGAAGATTGACCGTGGCCTTGCACTCGGTTTAACCCCAGGAAAGGTTTACGAGGCAACACCAGCGTGTGTGAATGCTTGCCCTACAGGCGCACGAATTTTTGGCGATCTAAATGATCCAGAATCCGAGGTTAGCAAACTGATTGCTGAGAATCCAACTTTCCAATTGAGAGAAGAATTGGGTACCGGTCCCAGAGTGTACTACATTCCGCCCACAAATGAGGAGGTATCCTGATGACAACCATAAAAACGAGATCCTTCAAACCGACCTTATTCCAAACCTGGTTAGCCGGCCTAGGCATATTAATTGGGATTGGCGTCGCTGGAATGGTTTATATTTTGATCAACGGACTCGAAACGACCAATTTGACAGACCTGGTTCCTTGGGGTTTATGGATCACAATCGATTTGAGTTCCATTGCCTTGAGTGCTGGTGCATTCCTCTTTTGTGCAGCTGTTTACTTAATTGGAATAAAAGAACTACAACCACTCGCTCGCACAGCTGCCTACATTGGACTGATCGGATACGGTATGGCCATGATGTGCCTTCTAATGGATATCGGCCGTCCTGATCGATTTTGGCATGGCTTCGTCTTCTGGAACGTGCACTCCGTATTATGGGAAGTCACTATGTGCGTTGGGCTGTATTTTACCGTGCTGGTGTTAGAAAATTTACCCAATTTAGCTCGTTGGGAATGGTTGCGAAACAAGCTACCTAAACTGGCTGAAAAACTTGAAAAAATGCACCACATCGCCCCCTACCTGGCAGTCGCTGGCTTGCTCTTGTCAATGCTGCATCAATCATCACTAGGAGCAACTTACGGCGTTCTGATCGCCCGGCCAATTTGGTACCGACCTGGCTTGGCAGCTCTCTTTATTATCTCTGCTGGTGCAGGCGGGATGTCCTTAACCCTGCTTGCTACCTGGATTGTAGGAAAACTTCAACCAGGGAGCCACGTACGTGAAGATTTATTGGAAAAAGTCTCTCGTTTCTTAGGGTGGTGGTTGGTTGGTTATCTCTACTTACGCTTTTGGGACGCCTTCGCCATGACCTATACCCACCAACCAGGCAGAGAAGAAGGATTATCCTTATTGACTAATGGACCGCTGGCTGTAAATTTCTGGATCGGTGAACTATTATTAGGGATCTTAGTACCTCTGATTATCCTACTCAACGATCGGCTCCGCAGAATGCCCTTTACTCGGACATTAGCATATGTCCTGATTGTCGGTGGGGTCATCGCTTATCGGTGGGACGTTAATTTGGTCGGTCAGCTAATAGTGCAGACCCCAATCCAAATGAAAGACTCACTCCTATTTACCTCTTATACTCCGGCCACAATTGAAATCATCGTTGCGGTTGGTATCGTCTCTATTGGGTTGATGCTCTTCACTTTGGGAGCGAAATATCTTAGGATTGTAGATCACAACTCAAGTCCCGCCGTTCACCACAGCCCGGCAGATTAAATTCTTGACTTAGCAAATGAACATAACGACCTTCTGAAAAATCAGGCCTTCTGAAAAATCAGGAGGTCGTTATCTTTAAGGTAATTAATATATCGCAAATTCCACATAGTTCAACCAGTTTTATTCATAATTTCGATTTCAAACATCATTTCAAATTGCTTGACATTCAATCCCCAACAACATATAATAGTCCAGCCTGCCGAAAGGTAGGTGTTTTTGTGAAAAGTATTCTTAAGGAGTAAGTTATGACCCCGCTGCCAAAACGCAAAGTATCCAAAGGCCGTCGGGACCGCCGCCGGACACACGATGCACTAAAATCCCGCAAGCTCGTGAATTGCCCCAACTGTGGTGAGACACGCCTGCCGCATCATGTTTGCCCAAATTGTGGCTTTTACAAAGGCCGCGAAGTGGTCGACGTTGATCGTGAATAATCCTAAGTTGAAAAAAGTTGGGTGAGCAAAAGTTTATCCCAATTCATACCAACCAGGATACTAAAATAACTAGATTGAAAGAATTGAATCAAAGTTTTGCTCAAATAACGACGCAGCTAGCTGCGTCGTTATTTTTTATAGCTCAATATCCCTTATTTGCTGGACTTGCTTAGACAGTAATGTTGGTATAATTACTAAATCAACGAGTGATAAATGAACGATCAAAAACACCAACCTTTGAACGGCAGAGTGGCAGTAGTGACAGGAAGCTCACGCGGTATTGGAAAAGCAATTGCTTTCGAACTAGCCAGTCGTGGAGCCAAGATAGTGGTTAACTATCTCGATTCTGAAAAAGAGGCAAACCATACTGCTAAAATAATACGGGATATTGGTGGAATAGCCTTTCTCCATCAAGCTGACGTATCTTCAAGCCAACAATCTGCAGATATGATCAACAAAACGATTGAAAACTTTGGTAGGCTAGATATCTTAGTAAACAATGCTGGAATCACCCGAGATAAACTCATCCTTAGAATGTCTGAAGACGATTGGGATTCTGTACAGGATATCAACTTGAAGGGAACTTTTAACTGCACCCGGCCAGCAGTTCGCCAGATGATTCGTCAACGTTATGGAAGAATTATTATTATCACATCTATATCTGGCCAGTTGGGCAATGCAGGCCAAACAGGATACTCAGCTTCAAAAGCTGGACAAATCGGGTTTACCAAAGCCTTAGCCCGAGAGGTTGCCTCACGACAGATTACCGTCAATGCAATTGCCCCCGGTTATATCGAGACAGATTTTTGGAACGATGTGCCTGAAGAATACAAACAATCCACCCTAGATATGATACCTCTCAGGCGGAAAGGCTCGCCGGAAGAAGTAGCCTATGCAGCAGCCTTTCTCGCCTCAGAGGAAGCAGGGTATATCACTGGACAATGCCTAGCCGTAGATGGCGGTCTGGCAATGTATTAATCATTAGGAGGAAGTATGTCTGAAGCCGCTCCCCAACCAGGAAAAACGACCATTGCACCTGACGTGATTCTGGATATCGCTACTTTAACCGCCCTAGGAATTGAAGGGGTTTCCCGCATGAGTACACTTCCTGGGGGTGTAAATAGATTATGGAAACGCGGGCATCAAGCAGATGGCGTCCGTGTTGAGATCATTGAGAATAATGTCAACATTGACTTGTATTTGATTCTGAAACCGGATGTTCATGTACGGCAAGTGAGTAGAAACGTCCAAAAGGAAGTCTCCCGTGCAGTTTCGGAGATGATTGGAATGACTCCTGGAAGAATCAACATTCATATCGAAGATATCGACTTTGAGGAAATCTAATCCCGCATGAAACCACGCACCAAGGCGCGCAGTGTTGCCTTGCAAGCTCTTTACGAAATAGACTTGACGGAACACTCAATTGGCACCGTCCTCGATAACCGTTTCGGCGATATTGAACTAACCCCAAGTTTGCAGGACTTTGTGGTTGACATTGTGAGCGGCATTGCTCCAATCCGTAAAGTTCTCGATGAACAAATTGCAGAACATGCTCCTGAGTGGCCTATAGACCAAATTTCCATTATTGACAGAAACTTACTGCGCATCGCCCTATGGGAGTTCGCTGTTAAAGGTGAAACCCCCTTAAAAGTTGCGATCAATGAGGCGATTGAGCTTGCAAAGAAATTCGGCTCCGACAGCACACCTCGTTTTGTCAATGGAGTTCTAGGCAGCCTTGCGGAAAATGAGCATAAAATTCGGTTAGAGCTTCACAAGCGCCTTGATCTCGACAACCCTGTGGAATAATTACTATGGATATTCTCGGGATCGGTCCCCTCGAACTCATTCTTGTCATCATCATGGTTATTTTGGTATTTGGTCCAGATGATCTGCAAAATGCTGGCAGGAAAATCGGCCGAATTCTGAACCAGGCGATGAAATCGGACACATGGAAAGCAATTCGCTCTGTCAGCCAAGAGATCCGCACATTGCCTAATAAATTAGCCCGTGAAGCAGAATTAGAGTCATACCTTGCAGATGAGGCTAAAAAAACCATCGCACCTCCAAAAACCACTAAAGAAGAAGATCCTCTCCCCCCTATTCCGGAAGAATTTTCTTACGAAGAAGGTATTAAAGCTTGGACTACCCCACCTACCAATCAAACTAACGAGGAGGAAAAATGATCAAGTCCTCTATGGGCGCCTTGCTGCCTGGATTCGCGCCAAGTAATCGCTGGCGAAAAAACTCTACCTTCATTTATTTGATCCTAATACTATTTACCCTTTACGGGTGCAGTTTACCTTTCACAACCGATACCAATAAGCAAGAACCTCCCCCAATTGAAAAAGCTCAGGTTGTATTTGGCGCTGTTGCCCGTGCCAATTTGAAAGAAGGAGAAAAAATTGAACTCGTCATCCTTGATGAAGTCACCGGTTTGCCCTTCAACCAACAACGAATCGAAATGGAACTCTATCAAGGAAGTCAATCCCAATATGTAGCCGTATATACAGCACCGATTGGCACGGTTATTCCCTTCAGATTTGAAAAAATAAACCAAGATGGCGTCACTATACAGGAAGTAGGCGTTGATGGCAATCCGGTGCGCTACCGTTTGTATCGGGTTGATGGACCAGCAGTTGTACACGATACGATTGCTGGTTGGTCAGACGAACTACCCAACCCAA
>JARROY010000051.1:0-15240 GCA_037383445.1 Anaerolineales bacterium
CCGTTCAATTCTGTTTCCAGGATCATCAAGACCGGTTCTTCCACCTTGGCGGCTTTGATAGCGTCCTTCCGGTTGGTTGACAGCCAAAGAGCATAATCACCAGTTTCATCTAAAATCTGGCAAATTAGCTCTCCAAATCCAACATTTGGGGTAACAATCAAGATCGGCACAGCCATGTTTACAGTTTAACATGCTGAATTTGGATTTGCAAGAACAGTATTATGCTAAGTCCGTGATAATACCATGACGGCCAAAAATCAACGGACAAACAGATGCAAAAAGACCGCGCCATGTATGTCTCTGGCGCGGTCCTGGAAGGATATATGAGTTGGGCGTGCTCTATTTGAGGTCTTTGATCAGTGCAAGGAACTCATCCCACTCCTCCTGAAAGAAGTGGACCGTCACATTATTCAACTGCAAATTGTAAACGGTTTCGCCATCGGGTTCCTCAGCTTTCCAGGCGCCCATATTTTCCGTCTCAGCCAACGTCGTCGTTTTAATTTCGGGTTCATTACTCATCTTGTTTTTTCCTTTTATTGAGTTTGTCAAATAAGTTTTTTATTCCACCAGACAGGCGGGAAAAGAGCTTTTCGGCTTGGGATTTAATCGAGGATGAAATATCCCTGATCTGTTTGCCTAATGTTGGTGGTTGAATCTCAGATTCCGGCCAAGGATCTTGATCCAGCAGCTTGCGGATCACATAGCTTGTGACCAACTGAAAGCTCGCCAGAACCGGAGCAGCAACCAACAAACCGAGTACCCCAATCCAGCGCGTTGCAATAATCGCGACGATCAGAACCAGGGCCGGGTGGACCCCAAGAACATTCCCAATCAGCCGGGGGATAACCAGTGAATCATATATTTGGTCATGAAGTAAGGCCAACCCAACGACCAGCAGCATATAGGGAAACGCATCCATACCCAGGTAATTGCTTTCTGCCAAAAAATACGCCACCACGGCATTTAGGACTGCAGACAGCCCCTGCCCAACATAAGGGACAAAACGCCCCATGCCCGCCACAATCGCCAGACCAAGCGCATACCGTACTCCTAGTATGCTCCTGCCGATATCGTAGCTCATTCCTTCAAGTTCATTTTTGAGAAAATTACGCCCTTGCTTTACCTCACCAAGGGAAAGGTAAGCGACCACCAAAATAAAACCTCCCCACCCCAAGGTGCTTATCGCGGATGTGGCAACTTTGGTGAGGATGCTTCCTGCCTGGCTTAGTATTGGCTGGACAGCCGAAAGAACCTGCTCGCTGGCTCCCAAAAGATCGATGTTCAGATTTCGAAAATAATCGGCAATATCAATCTGATAATCGATAATCGGAATTTGGATAACAGCACCATTTGAGATGAAATCCTGCACCATGGTCGGCAGATCGTTGAGGAAGGCGTCAATCACCTCAATCAAGTTTTGAAATTGATTGACGATAGCAACCACTGAGACAGTCAGCGAAGTGATCAGGAGTACCAACAATATAATAAAAATCACATTGGTTGACCCGCGCCAGGACAAAAAGGTCTTCTTTTCCAGGCTATTAATCATCGGATACAGCAGATAAGATAAAATTACCGCCAAAACCAATGGGGTCAGAAGCGGTCTGATCTGAATCAGCAGACCCGCGGCCAATGCCACCAATGTCATCCCCACAACAAGTTTGGCGTTCGTGCTCCAGTAGGGAGAATTGCGGTCAGAATCGGCGCTGGTCTGTGGATTCGGTGATTGCTCCGTACCTGTCATAATCCAATTCTATTCTGAATAAGATAAAATCGCAAATGATTGGCATTTTTTAGTGGTAGATTTGTAAGTCAGGAAAACATGGAGGGACCTGCATTGAGGAAGTCATTCCAAATTACGACAGACTTTGATATGATTAAACTTCGCTTATCATCATGATCAACTTTAATCCTTACAACCTGGAGGTATAGATGTTGTATAGAAATTTAGGATCGTCCGGCCTGAAAGTATCAGCGATCGGTCTTGGCACCAATCAATTTGGTGGAAAGGTGGATGAGAAAGGCGTAGCTGAGATTATCGCCGCAGCCGTTGATCTTGGGGTCAATTTTTTGGATACCGCCAATGTTTACCAGCGAGGACGTTCCGAAGAAACCATCGGTAAGGCGATCAAGGCCCACCGCCGCTATGAGATCATCCTCGCCACCAAATTTCACAATAAAATGGGTGAGGGACCTAACGAGCGCGGCAATTCCCGGAAGCACATCATGCAGGCTGTAGAGGATAGTTTAAGACGGCTGGATACAGATTACATCGATCTTTACCAGGTTCACCGGTGGGATTCCAGTGTCCCGATTGAAGAAACCCTGCGCGCTCTGGATGATCTGATCACTCAAGGTAAAGTACGCTACATCGGTAGTTCGGGGTTTGCCAGCTGGCAAATTGCTCTCAGCCAGAATATCAGCGAGCAGTATGGATGGAACAAGTTTGTGACTGAACAGCCGCATTACCATATGCTTGTTCGGGAAACGGAAAAAGAAATCCTGCCAGCCAGTGAATATTTTGGTATTGGAATCCTGCCCTATTTCCCCCTGGCAGGCGGCTTCCTGACAGGCAAATACCAGCGCGGCCACGAAATCCCCAAAGGTTCTCGCGGCGAAACCAGCTCATATGTGCAAAGTTACCTGTCGGATAAGAACTTCACCATCCTGGAACAGCTATCCACCTTCACCAAAGCTCATGAACATACCATGACTGAACTTGCTCACGCTTGGCTGCTGGCAAACCCAAACGTCAGTTCGGTCATCTCTGGAGTTACCGAAGTGGAACAAATCCAGGAGAACGTAAAAGGCGTTGAGTGGGCAATGACCGACGAAGAATTGGCTGAAGTGGATCAGATTTTAGGGAAAAACTAATCGAGAACTCAATTAATTAAAGCGCAGCAGGCTAACCAACGCCGTGCTGCGCTTGTAATTTTAAAACACTATTAATCTAATTTTCATCCATACCATTGAGCGTCTCCAGATCTTGCTTGACCCTTCGCAACCTGCTCGTTAGGCTGAACACATACACAAAGATCGTTCCGAAAATTACGGCAAAGCCGAGAATCATATAATTTGTAGTTTCTGCCATCGTATCTCTCCTATCCAGTTAGCTCATCAAATCCATCTTGATCCGCTCCAGGGAATCCTGCAAGCGGCCCAGCCGGATGCGGTGCCAAAGCAAGGTCACGGCAAACACGGTAAAGGTAAACAAGCTGAAGAAAAAGGCAACCCGCATGTCTGGGGACATATCAAAGGTACCCTTTGCCCCCGCATCAGCACTGCCGATTACCACCGGGTGGATGGTGCGCCAAATGCGGATTGAGAGGAAGGAAAGCGGTACGCTGACAAAACCGATGATCGCATAAATCGCGCCGAAACGCGCCCGCCGTTCTGGGTCTTCAATCCCCTGGCGCAGCATGACATAGGCGATATAGACCAGTTCCATAACCGTCGCTGTTACCAGACGTGGGTCCCAAGTCCACCAAGTATTCCAAATCGGGCGGGCCCAAATCGCTCCGGTGACAATATTGACCAGAGAAAAGACCAACCCAATCTCAATACCAGCCACGCCGATGATGTCCCATTTCATATCGCCTTTAGTCAGATACATGATGCCAGAAAAGACTGCCAGCAAAAAGCCGATCATCCCAACCCATCCATTGGACACATGGAAATAAAACACGCGCTGGACGTTGCCCATCACAGCTTCTGTTGGCGCCCAAATGATCGTCAGGTAAGATGCGACCGCCAGCAAGATGACCGAAAGCCAATTTAATATTTTTAATCCTAAAGGTGTTGCTTCTTTCATTCGTACCTTTCTCCTTTTGAGTTTTCTTCCTACCTATTCTTCAACAATATAATCAACCACCATATAGGCTAATGCCATATAGATGAGATCAAATGCAATCAGTAAATTAATGTTAGGCCAGATCAAGTCCATCGCCTGTCCCTGCAAGAAATAGGTGCTGGCCCGTACTGCCGAGGCGATCACTGGCAGCACCACCGGGAACAACAGGATCGGCAGCAGCACATCCCGCGTGCGGGTCTGCACCGTCATCGTGGCAATCAGGGTGCCGACCACCACGTAACCCAATGAACCTAACAGCACCACCAGCAGCAGGCCCGGATTGAACAAATTCACATTATAAAAGATACTGAACAGTGGGAGAATAATCGCTTCCACGGAGAACATAAAAATCAGGTTGCCGATCACTTTTCCAAAATAGATCGCGCTGCGGTCCACCGGGGCCAGCAGCAGCCCATCTAAACAGCCGCGGTCTTTCTCAATCGCCATCGACCGGTTCAGGCCGAGGGTGCCGGCAAAGGCAAACGTCACCCACAGCATTCCGGCAGTGATCTCGCGCTGGGTTTTTGGATTCAAATCCAGCGAAAAGTTAAAGATAAACGCCACCAGCAGAGAGAAAATCAACATAGCGGAGAACATTTCCCTGCTGCGCCATTCAGCCGAGACATCCTTCCAGACCACAGCCCACATCGCCCGCCAGAAAGAGGTTTGAGGAGACAGGTTTCTCTGTTTAGCCATGACCTGCCGCCTTCCCTTTCTTTTCTGCCGGATCGGGCATCTGAATCGCCCTGCGGTAGAAAGCCAGCAGCCCATCCTGAGGAATCTCTTCTCGCCTGGCAGAAGCGATAATCTTCCCGCGTGAAAGCACATCAAAACGAGTCCCCAACTCGGCGGAACGAACCAGATCGTGTGAGGTCATTACCACTGTTCGCCCTTGGGCGGCAATCTGTTTGAGAACTGTATCCAACATGGTGCTGGCGTCTTGGTCCAACCCTGTGTAAGGTTCATCGAGCAGCAAAATGCTGGGGTCGTGGATCACTGCCCGGGCAATCGCCAAGCGCTGCGCCATCCCACGTGAATAAGTCCTCACCAAATCTTTGCCGCGCGTCGTCAAATCTACCAGATCAAGGACTTCCAGAATCCGGGCATCAAGATGTTCTACTGAATACATCCTGCCGTAGAATTGGAGGTTCTCCTCCCCAGTCAGGTCACCGTACAGCAGCGGTTGATGGGACAGCACACCTAAATTGGCTCGCACACCGGCTGCCTGTTGGGGTAAATGAAAACCAGCTACTTTTACCATCCCCAATGTTTGGCGAGAAAGGGATGCCAAGATACGCAAGAAAGTTGTTTTGCCGGCTCCATTCGGACCCAGTAATCCGATAAATTCTCCAGGCTCAGCCGAAAACTCCATCCCTTTCAGGATGGTCTTCAAACCGAAGCGCTTGACCAGTTTCTTTACTTCAATGACCGGCATCTACTCTGCCTCTTGCTGGTCTAAGAGCCGCTTCAACTTCGCCTTAAGCGAGTTTCGTCTGGCCTGATAATTTTGCTCGTCAATCTCTCCCGCACCGAAAGCCTCGTCCAGCTACACAATATCCTCCAGTACTTGAGCAACCAAGTCATCATGAGTGTCTTCAGTGTACTCAAGTTCTTCCGTCGGGCGGAAGAATCGCCAAGCGCCGAATCCGGCCAGCGCCAACCCGATGACTCCCAGTAGAATCGTCAAACCACTGCCATCCAGCCCAAGTTTTCCAAGGAAGGAGAACCCGCCAGAGATGGTCAGGTCAAGTTCCTGACCACGCGAGAGGGCATTGGCGACAAAAACCTGGTAAACCTCTGTATCCAAGGCCTCTGAACCACTGGGTTCCAAGGTGCCGCTCTCAAGCTTCACTTCATCACCCTGAACGAAAATCACCGCGATGTCTGTAGGTAAATCCAGGGGCAGGACCCATTCCAGTTTGCCATCATAAGGCAGTTCGTAGGCAAACAGCGCATCATAAGTATTGCTCCCTGGAAGTATCGGCGTTGGGTCCCCAAAACCCGCGGCGGTTTTTACATACGGATTCCCCAAAGTACCCGTCTCAAAGAGCAGGTTGGTTGCGCCCTCTGGCAGAGTGAAATTTAGAACGGGGGCAGAATCTTGTTCTGGAGCTACCATCAAATCCCCAAAATTCGAGATGGATACCTGATGAACCACCTGGACTGTTCCCTGATCGGTGAACTGGAAGAACACATGCAGTCTGGAAACAGACAGTTTGTCGGTTGCATTGGTGACATCATAGATCGTGATAGGCAAGTCAATCGCGTCGCCAGTAATCTCGCTTCCCATCTGAAAATCGGAAGGATAAAAGGTACCATTTAACTCAACCACAGTGATATAAATCAATTCCGGGTCGAAGACCACATCATCAAATTCAAAACGTCCATCTTCCTGAGCCGGTACCTGCTCAGTAGTGTCTTGTGAACCGGGTTCTACCGCTACCTCTGTCGGAAGCGGTTCATCCGCTCCAGGTTCTGTAATTTCTCCCGCGGCGACTTCTACCGGCTGGCCTGCTCCAGGCAGAATCTGATCTCGCAAATACACCGCTACCGCTTTTTGTTGTGCCGCATCCAATACCGCGCTGAATACATGGTCCGGATTCTCTCCACCGGTGGACACTTTTTGGATAATATCCTCCAAAGAGAAAGCAGCCAGCTGCTCCGAATCGGTGAAATCAAATGCACCAGGTGCTACCGGACTTTCACCTTCCAATCCATGACAGGATGCACAGGTGTCCTCATATATAGATGCCCCTTCGGCAGCCAAATTCTGATCCGTGCTGAGGGAATAGACATACGAGACCACATCCCATACATCCTGCTCCGTCAGGCTGCCTGAAAATGGCGGCATGAAGCGGTCCATATTACCCTGGTAAACGATGGTATACCACTCCAGCGGAGAGGCTGCATCTGCCAAACCGGGATTCCCGATAGGAGCTACCTCTACCGGTAGGCCGGTAGAATCGGGGCCATCTCCTAAACCTGTATCACCATGACAGGGGAGACATTTTTCCTGATAAATGGCCGCACCGTTCTCAAGATCTGGCGCTTGCACCGGGTACACTCCGGTGAGCAGTTGAGGTTCTTCGTAAACAGGTGCCTGGTATCCAGGAGGGGGTTTAATATCCTGGGCCAGCGAAAAGCTGCACGCCGTGGCTCCCAATGCCAACGCCAGGCTCAAAAAGACAATCTTATAGGTATGTTTTTTCATGTTTAAACTCAATTATGCCTTCGGGTAGCCATCTCACTACTCAGGCGGGGATTTAAGTTATTGGGTTGCCACAACTTGGGCAAAATTTGGTCTTTGTGCCAGTTGCAGGCGGTCGAGCGGCAGGGGCAGCAGTTCTTTGCCCTCTGCGGGCAGCGATCATCGCCTCCAATGGGTCATCTTCAGCGATGAGGATTTTTGCAGCACGTTCTATTCTCTCTGCACGTTCAGAATCACCATTCTCTACCTGGCCGCGTCCATCATATTTCTCGGCCAACAGGCGAAGCACTGCTGCTCCGCGTTTCAATAGGGCCTCTCGCTGCATTGGATAGAGATTATCGGGAACCTTGCCCATATCATTATCAAAATCCAGTTCGGTCAGAGCCTCCAAAATTCGTTCTCTCTCAGCAAGCAGCTGAGAAAGTTCAAGATCCACCTCTACTGCTCGATGGCTGCGCCAATCTCGTAGCGGTCTAGCAATAAAGGCCGCAACGACGACCACCAAGGCGAGCAGTAACAGTATTGAACCAATGTCCATGTGCCTTTTTTCCTCTTCTCAGGTTTATTCGGTCTACTGGCAGACCGTACTCTTCAAACAGATTATTGAACCAACAGCGGATCAATCACACTCGTAATTTCTTGCAGGGATGTGAAGGGACCTTTCTTTACAAACGCCAAATTCCCCGTAGGGTCAATCACATAAGTTTCCGGCACGCCTGTTGTCCGGTAGACCTGTGAAATACGGGTGCCATAATCTGGGCCATTTGGATATGTGATGCCAAATTTATTCAGATACTCCTGAGCTTCGGTTTCTGTGTCCGTCCAGTCTACTCCCAGGAAAACTACCTGGCCGCCCTCCTGATACATCGTCCAAGCAGTTTGCAAATCCTCTGCTTCTAATTCGCAAGGGTTGCACCATGAGGCCCAGAAATTAACCACGACTACTTTACCAAGCAGGTCTTCGGTATTGATATTATTCCCTTCAAAGGTAGTCAGCACAAAAGAGGGGGCCACTTCGCCTACCTGAACGCTGCCCTGCTGTGATTTACTCAACTGTATGGCGACCAACCCCAGCAAGGCGGCAACCGCCACCCAGATTAAAATCTGACCGATCGAGGTCTTCTTTTTCGCTTCTTCCATACCAGAGTCATTGATAAGTTGTTTTTCATCAATCATCGTAACTTTACTCCAGTCTAACCAGGAGCTAATTCCTGTTTTTTAATTCTTCTTCCAACCTGGACACGTATTCATCTTTCTCTACGACCGGGGGAGCTTCTGCAGCAATTTCTTCCACCGGTTTTCTCCAACGCTGAAAACCCATATAAAGGATGACAACTCCTGCTAAGAAAGCAACCGGCGGGATAACATACACCAGCCAATTGAATCCCCTACGAGGGGGTTCTGCCAATACCCGGTCACCATACAGGTTGACAAACAGATCGTAGATTTGTTCTTCGGTCCAGCCTTCACTGAGCTTTTCCCGGATTTGTTCCCGCCATTGGGCGCAAGCCTGCGTCCCGCACACATCTAGGGGGATATTCTCACATACCGGGCAGTACATATTCTTCGCAATGGCGTTTACCTCATTATCAGATGGGGTCGGTTGTGGGGTCCCATCCTGTGCAAGCACACTGGTAGATGACACAACACCTGCCAGCACCATCAATATTGCCAGAGCAAAAAATACGCGTCTCACATTCTTCATGTGTGTTCTCCTCAGATCAATCGCCAGCCACAACACGCGCCTCGCGTGTAAGGGCGCGCAGTTCTTCGGTTTCTTTTTCCGGCCAGGCCGCGACCATCGTCCCGGCAATCAGCACAAACGCGCCAATCCAGAGCCAATTTACCAATGGGTTATGGTAAAGCTTAAAGGTCGCTCGCTGGGTGGAGATTGGCTGCCAGTCCACCAGGATGACATAAAAATCATCTTCCATCGTACTGCGCAATCCTGGGATGGTCATCGGCTGGCGGGATTCGTAGAAATAATCTCGGCGGGGGTAGAGTTCGTCCACTTTTTCACCCTTGTGATACACACTCACCACGGCCCGTGCAACGTTGCGGTTGTCGTTGGTGTCAAATTCAGCCAGGTCATCGTAAGTGATTGAATAGTCACCCAAGGTGATCTGTTCACCTTTGTTTACCGTGGCTTGGGTTTCTGTCTGGAACATCTCGATCCCGATCACGCCCAGAGCCATCAGCACGACACCAAAATGGATCAGGTACCCACCATAGCGGCGGCGGTTTCGTCCAATCAGCAGCCACAGCTCCACCAGGAAACTCTTTCCAGAACGCCGCCTGCGGGCGGAAGCACCCTTATAAAACTCATACAAGGTCGTCGCGGCTACCAGTGCCGTAATCCAAAATGCAAAGATGGCGATCCAATTTTGCATCCCGGTGGCTACCAGGGCAATCGGGACAACAAAGGAAACCGCAGTGGGCTTCCAGATGTTGCGTCCCAGCGATTTCATCGTCGAAATCCGCCAAGCAGTCAGCGGACATATGCCCATCAAGAGCAGCAAACCACCCCACAAAGGACCCGTCGCCCGTTCATAGTAGCTCGGGCCCACGGTGACTTTCTGTCCAGTGAAAGTACTCCTCAGAGATGGGATTAAGTCTCCCACAAAACCAAGGGCTTCTGTCAATATGGGGAAAATCACGCCCCAAAACACCACCACCAGGATACCGATAAACAGCAGGTTATTGATGAGGAAAAACCCTTCCCTAGAGAACCAGGAGGTCATTTGGGTGTCAGTATGCAGTTCTCCCCAACGGCGGGAGAGCAGATAGATCGAGGCAATAAAGGTCAATGCAATAAAGGCAAAGAACAGCGGTCCAATCGCACTCTGAGCAAAGGAATGTACCGAGGAAAGCACCCCAGACCGTACCAGGAAGGTACCAAAGATCATCAGGTCATAGGTCAGGATCACCAGGAACATATTCCAGCGCTTGAGCATGCCGCGTTTTTCCTGAATCATGACAGAATGCAGGAATGGTGTGGCTGTCAGCCACGGCATCAGGGCCGCGTTTTCTACCGGGTCCCAGCCCCAATAGCCGCCCCAACCGAGAACATCGTATGCCCAGCGCATCCCGAGCACCAGTCCCATCGATAGGAACAGCCAAGCCCACAAAGTCCATTTTCGGGTAATGTGGATCCAGCGGGAATCTGTCCGCCCGGTGATCAGGGCGGCCATCGCAAAAGCATATGGAATGACAAACGAAACAAATCCCAAATACTGCATCGGTGGGTGGATGATCATCCCAGGATGGCGAAGGAGCGGGTTAAGCCCGGATCCATCTGCTGGTGTAAAGATCGATGCCCCTGCTGGGCGGAAGAGCTTCTCAACAATATCCCCGGTTGGCATCAGCCATAATCGAGCAAAAGGATTCTCGAAGAAAATAGCTAAAAACAAAAAGAACGCCAACGTAACCAGTACGACCACTGTAACCCACGGGAGAAATTCCCGGTCGCGTGTCCAATCTCGCAGAGCGATCGCCGTGGCGAAAATAGACATCAACCAGGACCAAAATACCAATGAGCCCGGCTGCCCACCCCATAGTGCCGTAATCTTGAGATACGCAGGCATACTCCGGCTGGTCACCTGAGAGACGTAGGAGACTTCGAAATGATTCTGCACCAATAGAATAATGATCATTGAGGCAGCTACTGTTATGAGCGGAAACGTGAGCATCATTGCGTTACGCCCGCTATCTATCCACGCCCTCTCCTTAATAGATTGCCCGTAAAGAGAGGCAATTATGCCGTACACAGATACTAACAAGGCAAGGACTAGAGCCCCCAGGCCAAAATTAACTAAAGTGTCAACCATTAGAGCTACTCCTTATCTGCATCCTTCTATTTATAAATAATCGGGATGGCGCGAAAAATACAGCCACGCCATCCTATCGTTTCAATCCACTTAAATCACAATCCTGCTACGAATCAGCCTGGTCAGGAAGGGCTTCGTCGTACCGAGTGGGGCATTTCAGCAGCAGTTCATCCGCCACAAAGACTCCATCTTCTCCCAAATGACCGGTCATAATCGCTTGCGCTTCATTTTGCAGTAGATCAGGCTTTACGCCGTAATACACAACTTGCATTCGTTTGCGGGTTGGATCATTAACAGCCTGGTTCAAAGCCATTGCCAACCCACCTTCTTCATCCAATATTTGGTTGTCTGCAGGCATATGGGCGACAGTAAAACGCAGGGTGAGTGTTTCCGGGTCGTAATCAATGGTATCGCCGATCACAGCGCCAGATACCCGGGCAGGTGTACCATACGCTTCTGCCCCACGTGCAAACAATTCGTCAACCGTAAAGAAATATTGGGCTCCAGCCGTAGTAGACGAAATAATTAAATATACGACTGCAGCCAAAATGACCAACCCCCCGATAATGAACTTAGAACGGTTAGGTTTGCCAATAGGTTGTTCAAAAGAGTCTAAATTTTCCACGAGTTACCTCCATACGTATTCCTTTTATCGGAGTTACCCGATTTCAAAGAATCCATTTCTAATTTCCGGCTGCAAGATGCATTTACCCATCTTGCAATGGTAATCTTACCAAATATGTCCGATTAGGTCTATTACAGATGTACCTTTTATCTTGGGACATCTGTCACAAACTAACAAGACATTATAACCTTAATTTCGTACCGCATTCCCTACAAAATTTGTCTCCGGCCAAAGCTTGGGTACCGCAATTGTGACAAAATACTGCTCCCTTTGTTTTTTGACCTGCGCTGGGCCTTCTGCGAGAAGTCGCTTGCTTTTTCTTGCGGGTGTAGCTGCCCGCATATTCATAAGACCGATTACTGCGGTATAACAATATGCCGCCACCCACCAAAACGACGACCCCCAAGCCGATCAGACCCCAGGCCCAAATTGGCAGCGGTCCGACAATCGTAGCCGCAGGCTGAGACTGAGAGTCAGGTGCGGTAGACGAGTCCGATAAAAACGACAAGGTTGTATCGTTCTTGTTGTAGCTCAATGAGAGATCAAAGGTTTGGCCAGCAGAGATTGGGCCCAAACTGCTCGAATAAATCAGCAGCCCATCCGGTCCTTGTACCCCACTCCCCAAACCAGGTGTAATGGTGATCTCGCTGGCGTTGACCGGCTGCCTTACACTGACGATCAGGTTATTGATGTCATAATCTGCCAACCAGCGAAAATCGTATTTACGTGGTTGGTCTTGCTGGCTGAGAGTTGTATCATAGTACTCGATCTGGATCTGGGGGAAATCGGCCTGTAATGTAATCTCTGCCCAATCTCCATTCACCGCCCGGGTATATTCCCGGGTAACCAGAGTTGAATCCTCCAACACAGCTACCGCGCTCGGGATTCCAACACTTTTGGGAAACCGGACGGTTACATCTACTGGTAAGGGCTGAGTTTCAGATAGCTCCAAGGTATAGATGACCAACATCGATGGCTGGTCATATTCCGGCCAAAGCTGCACCTGTAAAACATCTACTGCCAGGTTGCTCTGGGCACCTGCCGGCACAGATAATATCAATCCCAACAGTAAGGTAAAAATTAAAATCGGTCGTTTCATCCAAGACTCCACGGATATAAATTGTTTTAGCCTGCCAATTATAAGGAAAAGCTTGTAAAAATGGAAGAACTCCCCCAATTTAAAATTGTGAAACCTTCTTTCCGGGCAGATATTTCAGCAGATCAAGACTATCTGCTCAGCCTCCAATCGCCTCTCTCAAACGCCGGGCCATCTCACCAAATTCTGGAGTGTAGCGCATTTCCTGTTTACGGGGGCGCGGCAGATCGACTTCCAAGTTCAGGGTGATCCGTGCCGGGCGTTCCGAAAACGCCAAAACCCGGTCCGCCAGGAAAAGGGCCTCGCCAATATCATGTGTGACCATAAACACCGTTTTACAGCGGGCATTCCAAATCCTCAGCAGTTCAACGCCCATCCGTTCTCTAGTGAGTGCATCTAAAGCCCCAAAAGGTTCATCTAACAGAAGCAGTTCTGGGTCGTGTACCAATGCCCTGGCAATGGCAACGCGCTGCGCCATGCCGCCGGAAAGATCGCGAGGGAGAGAGTCTTCAAACCCCTGCAGGCCAACCAGCTCAATTAATTCTTGTGAAGCTGCCACAGCGTTCTCTGCCGGTGTGTTCAGCAGTTCCAGCGGAAGCATGATATTCTCCCGCACAGTGCGCCAAGGCATCAGATTTGCCTTTTGGAAGACAATCCCCACCCCCTTGCGTGGACCATTCAATTTCTCTCCGCTAAAAACAACTTGCCCAGATTGATACCCAAGTACACCAGCCATAATACGCAGCAAAGTGCTTTTTCCACTGCCAGACGGACCGAGCAAGCACACGAACTCCGAATCGCGAATCTCAAACGAAATTTGATCCAAGACCTGCAAGCCGCCGTTCCCATTTGAAAACGCCGCAGACAGCCCCTCAACTTTTAGGATTGGATCAGCTAAAACTGCAATCAAAGCAACCTCTTTTATTTAATCTATAAACTGGTTGGTAAACGCTTCTTCCACCGATATCGAGGAGGGTATCGAACCCATGTCGGTTAATACATCGAGCATATTCTGCCAGGCTGCCAGATCGGAAAACCCTAAGCGGTCTGCACGCCACAAGTCGATCGACTGCAGCAGCACCTCCATTTGCACATCCTGGTCGGCTTTGTCCAGCTCCTCAACATACGCCAAACTAATTTGGTAAGCTTCCTCTGGATCGGCAATCGTATCCGCCAGCCCATGTAAAAAAGCCCGCACAAATCTGTGCACCATTTCCGGATCTTCGCGAATCAGGTCTTCGTTGGTAATGATTCCATTCCCAGCAAGCTGAACATAATCTGCCACACGGATCAAATCGATTTGATAGCCCTGGGCGCGCAATTGAACGGGTTCATTGGTCACGTAAATCGCCACAGCATCCACCTGATCCGCAGCCAAAGCTTCAACTTGGTTGAAACCAATCGAATCCAGGGTGAGCTGTTCTTCTTTCACTCCGGCGGCATCTAACAATGCACGCAGACCAATATAGTTCGCCCCGTAAAGACCAGGAAGCCCCACTCGTTTACCAATTAAATCTTGCGGGGTGGTGATACCGGCTTCCGTCTTGGCTGCGACGCCAACCGGATAATCATGGAACCAGGTGGCCACATATTTCACCGGAATACCCTGAGTCCTGGCAAGCAAAACCTGCTCCCCAGAAACTATAGCAAAGGGTAAAGCACCTTGACCGACCAGCGTAACCCCGTCGGTCTCAAATCGATAGTCAAACTCCACCTCAAAGCCAGCGTCTGAAAAATAGCCTTTGTCCAACGCAACATACAGGGGCGCAAACTGCACATTTGGGATGTAGCCCACCGGCAAACTGATCGGAATCGAAGAAATCTCCTCACCAGTTGGCTGCTCAATCGGTCCTTCATCACTCGCAGTACAAGCATTCAACAGGATCATCAGTGTAAGGAAAACTATCCAGCGAATTTTCATAACTCGTTCTCCAAATTAATGTAATAACATATCTGGCGGACGCTGCTGCCAAGCAAGCAACTTACGTTCTATTAATACAACCAGGCCGTATAAAACCAGGGCCATAAAAACCAAGCTGAAAACCGAAACGAAGACCAGTGCGATATCGTACTGGCCACGTCCCACATTAATCAAAAACCCCAAACCGCGGTCGGACCCGACGAACTCTCCCACAACCGCTCCGATGACAGCCAAGGTTGCCCCAATCCGCAGGCCGCCCAATAAAACTGGCAGAGCCGAGGGGACTTCCAGCTTATAAAATATCTGCCATCGATCAGCTTGGAGAGAACGCATTAAATCGTAAAGGTCTTCAGGTACTGCTCGCACACCGACTACGGTATTGATCAAAATTGGAAAGAACACAATCAAAGCGCAGATCAGCACCTTAGAAACCATCCCAGAACCAAACCAGATGATCAACAAGGGGGCAACTGCAACGATAGGGACAGATTGGCTAGCCACAATATAAGGAGAGAGAATCCGCTCCAGATGGGGTGATTTCGCTAAAATGTATCCGGTCCCGGTTGCTAATACAGTACCCAAGATCAGTCCGGAAACAACTTCAAACAGGGTAATCGCAAAATGACGAAAGAGGCTGCCATCCTGCAGGGTACGGATAAACCTGGTCATGATCAATCCCGGCGTTGGCAGAATGAACGGTTGTAAATCCCCTA
>JARROY010000052.1:0-8919 GCA_037383445.1 Anaerolineales bacterium
TCCATAAAATGTGTGGTCACCAGAGCGGTCATTCCCTCATCTACCAGTTCATAGATCAAATCCCAAAACGACCGGCGCGCCAATGGATCTACCCCGCTGGTCGGTTCATCCAAAAACAACAGGCGCGGCTGGTGGACAATCGCCGTGGCTAAAGCTAACCGCTGACGCCAGCCAACCGGCAGACTGCCGACCAGCTCGCCAGTCTGGTTGAGCATTCCCACCCGGCCTAATGTGGCGGATAAGTGATCCTTTTCCTGTACGCCGTACGCTCCGGCATAAAACTCCAGGTTTTCCCACACGGTCAGGTCGTTATACAGCGCGAATCGCTGAGACATGTAGCCGGACTGGCGGCGAACAAGCTCCGGTTGGGTGAGGATGTCGTACCCCAGGACTTGTGCACTACCGCTGGTAGGCAGCAGCAGGCCCAGCAGCATGCGGATGGTCGTGGTTTTGCCGGAGCCGTTGGGTCCCAGGTACCCGATCACTTCCCCGGCACGGATTTCAAAAGACACCGCATCCACGGCAGTAAAATCTCCAAACTGCTTGGTCAGGTTCTGTGTGCGGACAACAATCTCAGCCATGAGTTTCTCCAGTGTTGGCGTGTAGCCTGCTCGATTCCAGATGTTTGGAAAGCACATCAATAAAGACATCATCCAGGATAGGATCGACAGCTTGGATCCGGTAAAGATGCATATCATCCTGGTGCCCGGCTTGCTTCAGACTGCGGGTGACCGAACGCATTTTTCCGGCGTCCACCCGGAGGTGCAGCCGGTTGCCGAAGATTTGGGCATCGTGAACATCCGGCAGGGCGGCGGCCAGCTTACGCCATTCCGCTAAAGGTGCACCATGCAGTTCGAGCACTTGACCCTTAATATTCCGCAGGAGCTGGTCCGGAGACCCTTCCAACACCAGCTCTCCATTCACCATCATGCCGACATAAGTGCAGCGGACGGCTTCGTCCATGTAAGGGGTGCTGACCAAAACTCCGACATTTTCCTCGCGCACCAGTCGAATGAGCAGCTGCCAGAAATCCTGCCGGGTGACGGGGTCGACGCCCCCGGTGGGTTCATCCAGCAGCAGGAGGCGCGGGCGGTGCACCAAGGCAGAGGCCAGGCCCAATTTTTGCTTCATTCCCCCCGAGAGCTTGCCCGCTCGCCGGTTTACGAAATCGGCCAACCCCACAAACTCAAGGATTTCCATGGTGCGGGGCTGCCATTGTTTGGCATCGAATCCGCGCACTTCGGCAAAAAAGCGCAGGTTTTCCAGTACGGTCAGGTCTTCGTAGAGGGAAAACCGCTGAGAGAGATATCCCAGTCCCTCCCGCGCCTTGTCCGGAGAGCGCAGCATGTTGACTCCATTGACGTTGATCTCTCCCGAGTCCGGCAGGAGTGCCCCGCAGACCATGCGCATCAGGGTGGTCTTCCCGGCACCATCGGGTCCCATCAGGCCGAAAATCTCACCGCCGCGCACCTGTAAGGTCAGGTCAGAGACAGCCTGCAGGTCCCCAAACGACCGCGAGATACCCTCTACTTGAAGCAGCTTTTCAGCCATCCCTCGCTCCTAATCCAGTCGCTTGCGGAAGCGCAGCGACGCCACACATCAGAGAAAGACCAAAAATGGCCAGGGCAATCACATCTCCCTGGATGGCCTGGATGCCGACGCCTTTTAACAGCCGCGCCCGGATGATGTTCAGGTAGTATCTCAGCGGGATCATGGCAGAAATCCACTGCAGCACTTGGGGCATGGCGGCGATCGGGAAGAAGAAACCGCTGAGGAAAACGGAGGGCAGAAAGATCATATAGACGATCAGCATGGCTTCCTGCTGGGTGCTGGCAATCGTAGAGGCGAGCAGACCGATCCCCAGGCTGGTGAGCAGAAAGACTCCCGACAGTCCAAATACCAGCCAGAGACTGCCGCGGATCGGGACATGGAACCATAGTGACCCGATCAGCAGCACCTCGCCGGTATTGATGAAAGCCAGGAGCACGTATGGCACGATCTTACCCACCACCAGCTCCCAGGGACGGATGGGCGTGACAATGATCTGTTCGATGGTGCCGCGCTCCCGCTCCCGCACGATTGAGTTGGCGGTGACCATCGAGGTCAGGGTGAAGAGCACCATCCCGACAATTCCCGGCACCATAAAATAAGCGTCTTCCAGGTTCGGGTTGTACCAGACTTGAGTGCGCACTTCCACCGGCTGGTAGCTGAAGCCTTCCATCCCGCTGCGGGAGAGCTTTTGTGCCCGAAGCTGGGCGCCATGGGTCTGCCCGATCAGCTGGGCAGAGGAAAGCGCAGTTTTGGCGATCGAGGGGTCCGACCCGTCGATGATAAAACTGACCTGGGCGGTTTGTCCGGTTTGGATCTGGGTGGCGTAACCCGGCGGGATCAGCAAGCCCACCCGCGCTTTTCCATTCTCGATCAAAGCCTCCAATTCTGCCTCCGAGGCGATATAATCGGTCACTAAAAAGTAATTCGACGAGCTGTACGACTCGATTAATGCCCTTGAAGCGCTGGACTTGTCCAGGTCGTAGACTGCCATCGGGACATCGGTGACGTCATTAGTGGCCGCATAACCCAGGAGGAAGAGCTGCATCACAGGGATGATGATGATCAGGGCCAGGGTGCGCGGGTCTCGGGTGATCTGGATAAATTCTTTTCGAATTAAGGAACGTAATCGCTGTCTCATAATACTTTCCTATGGATGGGTTTCTTCTTTTAGGATGCCGTGCAGGTAAATGTCGATGACTTGCTGCAGCATCTGCCGGGGGCTGCCCAGTTCTTTCTGATCTCCTAACACCCGCTGGAAGATATAAAAGGCAAACATCATCCCGATGAAGGTGATCACCATGATTTGTAATGGGATTTCTGTACGCAGGCTGCCGCGCTTTTCACGAAGACTGGCGGAAAATTTGAGGGCACGCGGAAACATCTCTGAAAACAATCCCGGCAGGTGCTGACCCTTAAACTCGACCGCTTCGATAAACATCAGGTTGAGGTAGTCTTGGCGCTGGGAAAGGACATCGTACATTTGCTCGGCCGATTGGTGAACGACTTCTTCCACCGTCTCGCCCTGGTTGTGCTCCAGGGCAGGCAGGATGGAGTGGATCGGGTGATACATCCGGGTAACGGCTTCAAAGATTTCTTCTTTGCTCGTGAAATGGTTGTAGATGCCCCCGAGCGCGATCCCTGTGCGGTCGGCGATCTGGCGCATAGACGTGCCGTGATACCCCTGTGCGGTGAACAGTTGCAGAGCAGCTTGTAAGATGGCCTGCCGGGTACGTTCTCCTTTGCTTAATTCGTCTTCGGGTGGGGGAGGGTGGTTGGAAAACTCGGACATTTTAAACTCCTTAAATGAACGAACGTTCGTTTTTATTATAATCCGAGTTTAATTCAAGTCAAGAAGCAAAACAGTGCTATATGCTTAATTTGAGCGTTTGGATTTGAGTTAAACGGGAGACCTTTGTCGATTAAGCTATGTTTCTTTATCCCCGGGCATCAACAGGATTGGCAGGACACACAGAGCTGAGATGACCGCGCTGAGGGTGAAGGTGGTGCGCAGTCCCCAGGCATCCCCGGCCATCCCGACCAGCACCAATACCAGTGAACGCAGCAAAAAACTGATTGACATGTACAGCCCGTTGGCTGTTGCCCGGTGGTCGGGGAGTTGGTCCTGCACCATCGCCAACAGCACCGGTTGGGGAGAGAGGCTGAAGAAACCCAACAGCACCAGCACTGGCATCACCAGCCAACCATCCACCTGCAAGAAAACGAACATGAAAATTGAAGACAGAACGAAAGCAGACATCAAGATTGGTTTTCGGCCAAAGCGATCGCTGATCGTGCCTGACAAGAGAGCACCGACCACACCGGCGGCTTCCAGTACCGAGAGCGAGATTCCGGCCAGTGCTATTGAGGTGCCTTCGAAATTGAGACATGTGGGCAGATACGTGGTGACACTGACCGTCAGAAATGCCCGGGTCAGCACGATAAAACTGATCGGTAGGAAGAAAGTGCGCAGCTTTGGCAGGGCAGCTTTTAGGCTGGTGGATTTTCTGTGGTACTGACCGCTGGAGATGCTGCGGAAGCGCCACAGCAAAATCCCCGAGGACGCCCATCCAATCACAATTAAGCGGTAGAGACCCTCCAGCCCCCATGCGGCCACCCCGGAGACCGCCACCAGCGGTCCCACTGTCCGGCCCAGTTCGCCAGCTGCCATAAATAAGCTCATCCCAAAACCCACCCGGCTGCCTGACACACGGGCGATCATTGCCGGGCTGGGAGAATGGAAGGCAGCCACACTGATGCCGATCAGGACAAAAAGAAACGCCAGGGTGGCATAGTTCGGCGCCAATCCCATCACCCCGATCAGGGTGGCGGTTGCCGCCGGGGCAAAGATGACAAAATATCGCAGACTGATCTTGTCTGCCAAGTAGCCGATAAACGGGTTGAGGATCGCCGGGAGTTGCATGAAAGCTGTCAGTGCCCCAGCCAGGGTCAGGGTGAGGGACAGCTTTTCAATCACCAGCGGCAGCAGCGGGGCGACAAACGCAGTGAATGTGTCGTGAACAAAATGGCCGCTGATGATGGTGATTACCTGGCTGGTTTCGAAAGGCTGCTCTTTTTCCTTCGTTTCAATGGTCAATTCAGATGTAGTCATGCGCGTGAGCTTCTTTCTCTATACCGCAGATTTGGTAAAGCAGTATCATACCACCGCTCGGGGTTGAGTTTATAAAATTCCTCTATAATACCTATGGAGTGAAGAACCCCGTCAAGTAATTGGTGTTCATGCTGCTTTGGAGGAAAGTGCCGATGATCAAACCCAAAGTGCTGTCAAGAGATTCCCAAGTAACAAAACTGGCCACGGTCTTCAAAGCCCCGCTTGTGGTGGTCCCCGATATATCTGTTCTCCCGTTAATTGAGTTGATCACATCCGCTGGTCTCAGCCGATGGGCCAAAACGCGCCATCCCGAATGGTCGCTGAGTAAACAGGTTACCGCTGGCGTGGTGACGATGCTGGTTGCGCTCGGCTCGGAATGGGCACATAATCTTGCCCATTCCCTGGCGGCCAGGTTGGTGGGAAAACCGGTAGACGCCATCCGGGTCGTGTTCGGCATGCCGCTGCTGGTGTATCATGATCTGCATGATCCTGATGTGACCCCCAAGCAGCACATCTTGCGCGGCCTTGGTGGACCGCTTTTTAACCTTTTGATGATCCCGCTGGCTCGCAGGTGGCAGCAATGTTCCCCGGCGGATTCTCTCGGCAGGGAAGCGGCTGATGCGGCGCTGGCCACAAATATTTTTCTGGTGGTTGCCGGACTGCAGCCGATTCCGGGACTGGATGGCGGGGTGATCCTTAAATGGGCACTGGTGGATCGGGGACAGAGCATCCCGCAGGCAGATGATAATGTTCGCAAAGCAAATTGGCTCAGTGGAGCCGTAATGGCTGCTGGCAGTACGCTTGCCTTCCGCAAGCGGAAACGAATAATTGGCGGCGTGCTGGGAATGCTGGCGGGCGTCTCATTTCTGGTGGCAAAGGGCTGGCTGAAGGAAGCCTGAGGATAGGACTGCTGCTTTTCCCCCACTAGAATCATTTGGATCAATTACATAATTTTGCTAACTTGCCACCACATCTACCCGGGTGCCTTGCCCGCGCACTTCCCATCCGCCCGGGTCTGTTACGTCTTCCAGGTTGAACACAGGCGTGGTCCAGCGGAAGAGCCAGCGGGAATCTTCAATGCTCATATTGACACAGCCGCGGCTCATCTGCGCCCCGAAGTTGCTGTGCCAGTACGCGCCGTGCAGGGCATAACCCCCGGTGGCAAAAAACATCGTCCAGGGCACACCCGGCAGGGAGGGGTCGCCAAGGTCGTCCGTCAGGCGGGTTTGTCCCATATGTTTGGAGGGCATCTTTGAGTAGATATAGTGGGTTCCGACCGGGGTTGTGGTTGGCAGCTGCCCCTGAGGGACGCTGCGGCTGATCCCCGAAGAAATCTTAGTGCGTAAGACTTCCCGGTCCCCCTCATAGGCAATCAGACGTTGGTGAAGCAGAGAGACCTCGATCCGTTTGTCATCTCGAGGGATATCCGTGGCGAGGGGGGTCAACTCATCTGGATCAAAAGGACGCAGATGGGCGGCCGGAAGGTAATATTTAAACCGCCCGTCCAGCTCATCGGTAATCTGGTACCAGGGCTGTTGATCCGGCCCTTCCACCACATCGGTGATCCAATGGGTGGAGTTGTAATACAGGAAAAAATCGGAGTTGATCTGCCAGCCATCCCGGCTGGTGAAATTATACGGCTGAGAGTAGGGCACACTGACCTCGGTCAGCAGGCCGTGCTGCGGGACACTCTCCAGCGGTGTTTGCATCTGGACGGCCACCGGCTGGACGAAAGCGCTGTGCACGTACCCGCCCCAAACCCGGTACCAGACCGGGTTGTAGAGGGGACCGGTGTCCGGTTCCAGGCGCTCGTAAAGGTTCAGCAGCGTATCGCGGAAGTGGTAGCCGACGGTGCGCGCATCCACCTGCGGGGCATCGAAAACGCTGATCGAATGATAGGCCACCCGCCCAAGTTTGAGTGGTTCAGCTTCGTAGCGCCCGGGAGGGAAGCCTTCCCTGAAAGCCAGCCCTCCCATGGTCAGTGCGCCAATTTTGAGAAAATCCCTGCGAGATAACTTGTGTTTCATTGCGACCGATTCTACCTCAAATCTGCCGCTTGCTGGATTTTCGTCACAAGAACAGGGTTGCCGTGATTAAATTACTCCAGTGGCTATCCTATGGTGGAATAATGACTTGGTTCGGATGATTGACCCCCTCCAGCCGAAAAATTCGTCGTCCTCCCCCTTTGAAGGGGGAGGAAAACGGCCAACCATTTATTCAAAGAGTTAAGCAGGTGGGGGTTGTTGTATATAAAACTGAAAAATCTCTCTAACTTTTGTTACGTGGCGGCTTAGATGAAATATTCATAACTCAGTCAGAAACCGATGAGTCCCCAGATCTCATCTGGATTGCAGTTTTTGGGATAAAAAAAGAAAAGGAATTATCCTTGCTGGGGGATTCGTTCTGGTTCTGGGGCGGAGTGACCATTGCGGGAGCGCTGCTGCGCCCGTTCGAGCTGCCAGAGAATGAAGCGCACCCGGCCAGACATAGCCTTGGCAATGTTCCAGAGCAGCTTGCTGCCTAATTCCGGGTCGTCTTCCATCAGTGCCAGCAGCCGGCTGCGGTCTAGCCCGAGTACGGTAGCGCCATCCGACCCCGAAACCAGATCCGCGGTGCGCAGCCCCTGGTCGAGCATGGCCAGTTCCCCGGTCATTTCCCCCGGTTTGAGGGTGGTCATCAGCCTCGGTTGGAGTGGGGTGTCACCCGTGTTATCCGGATCGCTCCACACCTCCACCGTGCCGCTCTGGATGACGTACATCTCCTGACTGTCTTCGTTTTGGTTGACGATATTGCGGTAAGGTGGGAATTGGACTTTACGCAGTTGGGCGGCCAGACGGGTGCGCTGGGCCTGCGACAGGTCGCCGCCGATGCTGGAATGAGCCAGGAAGTTGGCCACCTCCCGGATATGGGTGACTTCCTGGTCGCCAATCGGGGAGTGCAGCGTATCGCTCAGCAGGGGCAGGCCGAGGTAGGAGGCTACCAGGCGACGGGCAGCGTTGGGACTTTCGAAATGCGGCCAGTGACCGGCTTTGGGCAGGATGCGCAGGTCAGTTTCCGGCCATTCGTCCTCGACAATCCCGGCATCCCGCAGCGGGACAGTGTTGTCCTCGGCTCCCCAGATCACCAGAGTGGGGGTCTCGATATTGGATAGTTTCCCGCTCAGGTCGTGGTCGCGCATGGCAAAGAAGCATTCTGCCCGGGTTTTGCCCTGGCCGGGGCGGCGCGCATCGGCCCGTAGGCGCACGTAATCTTCCTGGGTGATCCCGCTGCGGTCTGAAAAGGAGACCGGGCGCATCAGGCGGTCGGTGAGGCCGACATACAGCCGTTCGACGGCAGATACGATCAGCGAGCCGATCCCAAAGCGTTCGATCATGTTGATCGGCGAGATCAGCAGGTTGATCATCGGGGAGAGTCGGCCGGTGATCGTGGGTCCGATCAGCACCATACGTTCCACCAGAACCGGGTGCTCGATGGCCACCGTGGTGCTGATCATCCCGCCCATTGAATGCCCGACGAGCACCACCGGACCGTCGCTGACCTCTTCGATCAGGTCGGTGATCAGTTCAGCGTAGCGCGGAATGGTGGCACGCCCCTCAAAGGGTGGGGAACTGCCGTAGCCGGGCAGGTCAACCGAGATGCAGTGGAAGCGCTGGCTGAGCAGCCCGGCCAGCGGCGACATGGCAAAAGAGGAACTCGACCAGCCGTGGATCAGAATGGCTTTCTGGCGGTTGGGGGAGCCTTCTTCTACGGTATGCAGTTCTTGCCCGTTTAATCGATAGACGTTCATGGTTGCTTTCTTATCGACCTGAATAAGTGTCGAAGGTCGAAAGGATATCGGTAAACAAAATGGGTGCAAGATTGGTGCTAATGCCGGCTGCTCAACCCGAGGGTGGGGGAAGGCAGTTGAATTTCTGGGCTTGTCGAGCAGTTATGAATGGATCGGCGCCAGCACGATGATGATCAAGCTGAGGACGATCAGGACGTAGAGCAGGGTTGCACCCATCAGAGTTTCCTTAACTTGGTTTTATTAATTATAGTGTCTCCATCCCTGTTTTGATTTAACAGAACTGTTAGCAGCCGAATGAAATTACGGGGTTGGTGAATTCCATGGGTTTATTAAGTAACTTAAGCGATACCCAATGTCGGAATAATGATTTAGTTTGTTCAATTGACCCCTTCCAGCCGACAAGGTCGTCGTCCTCCCCCTTTCAAGGGGGAGGAAAAAGGCAACTCCTTCATTCAAGGGGTTAAGTAGGTGG
>JARROY010000053.1:0-9896 GCA_037383445.1 Anaerolineales bacterium
CACTCCAACAAAACCACCTCCAACCAAGAGAGCGATCATCCTAAGCGCCTTCTCACTATAAACAACTGAAATATCCCTACTTTCATTCATTTTAGACCTCCACACATCACAAATAAAGTTTCAATTTAAGTATTTTATATATAAATAGTCAAATAAATTGTACATTAATAAAGAGGGGCAAACAACATAAATAAAGATTTATGTATTCCTCGAAACTTATTGGTTCCCTCCTCCTACCCTTGCACTAATCGAGGATTGCGGTACAATACCGGACACAACTTATCGGGGCGTGGCGCAGTCCGGTTTAGCGCGCTTGCATGGGGTGCAAGAGGTCGGAGGTTCGAATCCTCTCGCCCCGACAGTCAAGGAACCGCCGTTTACTTATTACACACCAGCAGCGATAAGTATGCGGCGGCTTTGTTTATCGAAGAAAATAATTAATTTAAAGACAGCGTATCAAAAAGATCATCACCACCACGACAATAAAAAGGACAAGAAATGGGAAAGAATATCGTTAATGTTCTCGTAGGAATCTTGATGAGCACCTTTGCCTATGCCGCGGTTATGTTCCTGGGTATTGCCATTGGCTATCAAATTGGGTTCCCAATGGACTACCGGTATGCCATGAGACTAGGGATTAATTTCCTTGTCTACAACATTGCTGCCGGGGCGATTGGTGGCTTTATCGGCGGTGAGAGCCGTGGGTACAACGGTGCGATGACTGGAGGCATTATCATTGGCATCATGGCTGCCATTGTCCGCATGTTATACGTATAATATTATAAGTTTTAGTAAACATCAAAGCTGGATAAATCATCAATACTAGTAAACTCAATCTGTGGTTTACCCTGATACATTTCCACCACGCCTTCAACAATTACACAGCTCTGATCTAGGTAACTCCAATCCTGTCCCCAAATTAAAAAAGTGAATTTGTGATTTGGAAATGGCTGATCATTGCAAAAGGTTGGAGTGCCGCTGACATCTGCCTGGTACGTGCAATGAGCCAACTCCACCTTTACTTGTACATTTTCTCCCACATTATCAGCAGCATCTGTAGCCAAAACCCATGGTTGTGCTTCCTCACGTGTTGGAATCTGTGAAGTTTGGACTGGTGCCTGTTGAACCGGCGTGCTTGTTACCTCAACAACTACAGTGACTACTTTAGTTATTACCAAAGGTGTTTGACTGGCTTGATAAACCTCCAGATTTTGTATTCCACATCCTGAGATAAATAATCCCAATACTATCAAGCTTAAACCCTGGCATATTTTTTTCATTCACCTCCCCCTATTGTTGGATCCACCCAGCCATTTTTTCAAGAACCAACTTGGTTAACAGTGCATCATCTGCTGCTCTGTGGCGATTCTGTTCTGCTAATTGGAAATATTTACCCGCAGTTGCCAGGTTTTGCCACCTATACTTATTTCTGCGTGTATCCCACTGACCATAAAACTGTGCAAATAGTTCCATAACGCAAAAATCATCTTGGAAAGGGTACTCCCACTTGACCCCGTTCATTTGACAGGACTGCTTCAGCATTCGGAGATCGAATTCAGCATTATAAAAACCTGCCACTCGTCCCTCTACAACGAGTTTAAACTCCTGCCAAACCTCTTGCCAACTCGGTGCCGATGTAACCCTCTCATCGGTAATTCCATGGACAAGAGTTGCTTGGTGTGGGATTGGTCTATTCGGCTTTACCATTGATTTAAAGATCAAAGAGCCATCCGTGTCTAGAACAGCTACTTCTACCACCACATCATTTACCTCAAATCCCGTGGTTTCAGTATCAATGTAAATTGGGTCCAAACCCAACAATAATTGGGCTTTGCCCATTACCCATTGATGGCGTTCCTCATCTCGCATGCTAGACCGATCTTATCGCCGTGTCTCGACTGTAACCTGATTGCTCAACTCGCCTAGTCGTTCAATCCGCACTGTTACCTGGTCACCTTTAACCAATGGTCCCACCCCTGCTGGTGTCCCTGTCATAATCAAGTCCCCTGGTTCCAAAGTCATAATAGAGGTTATGTATACAATAATCTCAGAGACAGAGAACAGCATATCTCTGGTTGGAGCCATTTGTCTGAGTTCATCATTTACATGACAAGATACCATTGAATCTGTAGGGTCGAACTCGGTATCAATCCATGGCCCAAGTGGGCAAAAGGTATCGAACCCTTTTCCACGCGTCCACTGCCCATCTTGGAATTGTAAATCGCGAGCTGTGACATCATTGGCAATTGTATATCCAAGCACTATACTCATTGCCTCATCTGGCTGAAGCCAGCGTCCTTGTTTCCCGATTACAACCCCCAAGTCAGCTTCGTGCTCAACCTGTTTGGACTGGGGTGGTAAAACCACCATGTCACCAGGACCAATAACACTCGAAGGCGGTTTTAAAAAGATCAGAGGATATTCTGGTACCTCAGCCTGGTGTTCTGCGGCATGCGCGGCATAATTCCTGCCAACACATATTATTTTGCCAGGAAGAACAGGAGCAAATAATCGTACCTGTTCAAGTGGAATAGATGCTTCATCCCGCTGATATTCTGTAAAAATATCCCCTTCAATCCGTCCGATCTTATTCTCGTAAATCCAACCATATTGGGGCGCATCTTCCTCAGGAAGATCTTCCAGTTGCTTATATCGTACAATCCTCATTTTTTGCCTCCAACAGAAAAGATCTACTCCCTGCCTGCAACAATTCGTTCGAAAACTGCATCAATTGCTGCATCCGCCCCCTTAAATTTTTCCTCATACTTCCATTTTAAAGTTTCAGCTAAACAAAAAACAACTGCATCCACCATAATCACTGCTAATCCCACATCAGCTTGGTTTTGAGCTGCTAGCACGACATCTGCCTCTAAAGCTGATGAATAGGATGCGGCGCCGACTATCGCACCTGTCGGGATACCTTCTCGAGTAGCTTCTGTCATCGCCCGAGAGATATACGGCGCTGCTCCTGCAACATCAACCGCAATCACGATATCTTCACTCGTAGCAGTTAAAACAGTCCTTGCTAAGTCAACCACTCCAGGTTGAACAATGGATACCAAAAATCCGCCCTGTTCGAGTAAATTTAATAAATTGTAGGCAGCCACCTGTCCTAATCCATCCGGTACGATAATCACTCTCCGGGCTTTACCAATCTTTTCAACCATTTTTGAAAGAGACTCAACATCTAACAATTTTCTCACTCGTTCCACTGCGTTTTGCATCTTGTTCATCGCCGTATCCATCACCCCTGAAAACGAATCAGGATCAGCGGCTTGTTGGGGTTTTATCAACAAATCTTGCTTCACCTTATCCTTAATCTCATTCTGCAATTCTGGGAATCCCCCATAACCCAACCGCTGTGCAAAACGTACAACGGTTGCGGCATCCACATCTACTTGATGTGCCAATTCTGTAGCGGTCATCAAGGCAGCTTGTATATAATGATCCAATAAATAATCCGCAAGACGCGAGAAGCTTTTCGACATCCGCTGACGGTTTTCTCTGATTCTATTTTCATAGGACATGCAATCAATATAGCATAGTTATTTTACGTGCGCAATTTTAATTGAGATTTTTTTCGCCTTTAAAAATTTTTTCAATTGGGGTATAATATCCTCCGCATTGCGGTCATGCAATTTATTTGGTGAAACTAGCACCTTTATAAAGTAATTTCAAAGAAAATGGGCGCGTAGCTCAGTTGGTTAGAGCGCTTCGCTTACACCGAAGAGGTCACGGGTTCGAGTCCCTTCGCGCCCACAGAATTTCCATCAAAGGAACATATGAAGATTCGATTATCATTAATGTTAACCTTGGCTCTATTAATAATTCTTTGTTCATGCGCAATTCCATCGGAAGTTTCCCCAATTTCATCTCCTAACTTTACATCTACTGATCCAGCCCCCAGAAACACTCCTTCTCCTGTGCAACCTACAACATTGGTTCAAAGCACACCAACTGTTACACCCGGAGAAGAAGTCATTATAATGACTTCGGAACCCCCAGAGATCATCCTAACTGCCCTAAACTTACAATTGCAGTCGAACAGTACAAAACTAACTGAAGCAGCCCAACAAATTGCAGCCATGGCCACAGAATCTTCAGGGCTTAAAACTCAAATCGCTTTAGTGGCAACAAATGCCTCTGGAAATACTTCTAACCAAAATTCAAACTCTAATCAATATAATATCCCCTCAAATGTCTACACCGTGGTAACCGTTGATAAGGCTGTAATCTTTGAGGCTAAATCCTATAATAAGGCCGGGGCGCCAATTATGCAGCCCTACGAACCAAGGGTTTTCCTTCCCCCTGGGTCTGAGGCTTGGGTATATAAAAAACAGGTAAAAGCAGACGGTGGGGAAATTTATTACGAATCATATGATCCCGATGGCCAATCCAAACTTACTGTTTACTTTCGGTCTAAACATATCCAGATCAGAATTCCTAATGGTAATCCAGACCCCGATAATTTTCCACCAGACGTAGCCAAAGCTCTCATCACGGATAACACAGCCCTTTTTGTTATCAAGTCCTACGACAATGCCGGTAAACCAATCATGGAGACATACAAACCCGCAATCCGTTACCGTTCAGGACAAACAGAAATTGTCTATCCAGAATTTCTTGTTGGGACCGGAGGAACACATTGGTACCCGGTCTATGACCCGGATGGTAAACCCTCTGGTTACATTAGGTCAATTTTTATTTCTTTTCCCAAATTTTGGGATTAATTTCACAAATGACAAATGACCTCTTATATTATTGACATCTGTCAAGTACAAAACATTTCAATTAAAACTATACTTTTTTTAAGGGAATATAACACTAACCATACATTTGGTTTCAGCAATGAGCATAATGTAATGGTTGAACGTTTATTTAGGCATTCTTCATCTATACCTTTAGGGAATAAAGGTACACACTATCATGCCATGCGCGAAATATATTCCCCCACTATAATGAAGCTAGACATATATTCTAACTAAGGAGAAACTTTATGGCTGATTACCTCTTCAGAGGTTCTCTAAAAGACCTAGACCCTTCATTAAACCAACTTTCTCAGCATGAAGCTGAACGCCAATTTCGCAAAATCATCCTGATTCCAAGCGAAAGCACATCACCGGCTGCTGTTCGGGAAGCTCTTTCATCTCCTTTCCAAAATATTTATGCGGAAGGATACCCAGAAGAAGCTAGCCGGTGGCTGACTGAGGATCAAATTTTGGATTATTCTGAAAGGCTTCCCTATTACCGAAGATATTCCGACCCACGATATTATAAAGGCGTTGAATATGTCAATATTATTGAAGCCCTGGCCAGGAAACGCTGTGCGGAACTATTTTCCGCAAATGGATTTGGTCCAGACGAGATATTCGTAAATGTTCAAGCATTGTCAGGAGCACCAGCAAACAACGCCGTGTATCACGCACTGGTTAAACCTGGCGAAACCGTTATGGGGCTGAACCTCCTACATGGAGGACACCTATCCCACGGATCCTCAGTAAACAGATCCGGGAAATATTACAATATTGTCCACTATAATGTCGACCCAGAAACGGAAAAGATTAATTTTGACAAGGTTAGAGAATTAGCATTAGAACACAAACCCAAAATGATCATCGCGGGATATTCCTCCTATCCATGGCATGTCGATTGGAAAGCGTTCAAAGAAATCGCAGATCTCGTTGGGGCTTTTCTGATGGCGGATATCTCCCACATCTCCGGTCTTGTGGCCGGTGGTGTACATCCTTCTCCCATTGGTATAGCAGATGTCATCACGAGTACAACTCATAAAACCTTGTGTGGACCACGCGGTGCTGTCATCATGACCACCAATAGTGGACTGGCAAAGAAAATCGATCGAGCCGTATTTCCAGGAGAACAGGGAGGACCACACGTCAATGTATTTCTTGCCCTGGCTTTAGCCTTTAAGCTGGCGAAAACCGAAGAATTTTCAAATTTGCAAACTCAAATTGTAAAAAACAACCAAGCTTTGGGAAAACAACTTGAAAAGAGAGGATTCCGCATTCCATACGGAGGAACAGATACACACATCCTAAATCTGGATGTAAAAACCGTAGTAGGGCAAGATGGGATAACCCTCTCAGGAGATCAAGCAGCTCGGATATTAGATCTTGCTGGAATTGTTGTTAATCGTAACACCATTCCAGGAGACCGTTCAGCTCTTAATCCTTCTGGCATCCGGTTAGGAACACCTTGGATCACCCAACGGGGCTTTGATGAACAAGGTACTGCTGAAATTGGGGATCAGATTGCAGATCTCCTGCTTGCATGCAAACCATACCGCCAGTTCTCCAGCCGTAGGTTAAGTCAACGAGCCAAGGTAGACTATCAAACGCTTGAAACAGTAAAGATGAAGGTGCGGGACATGGCCATCAAAGCCGGGATAGATTATTCACCAATCCAATCCTCCTACCCACACTTTTATTTCAAGGACGACCAATCTCTATCCGATGGAGAATACACCACCTATCAAATCACCGGTACTGAGGCGACTGCCTTCCTGAATTTTGCTTTAACCAGTGATGTCGATGCACTTTCAGAAGCAAATCAGCTGGCCACGCAAGTAAATGCAGCCGGAGAAGCGATCCCCGGATCAGTCAAAAAAGTAAGCTCAAATAATTACTTGCTCCAATTCAAAACCTCACAAGCCGTCTCTGCAGTGACTTGGCTTCGAGCATTATCGGATGGATTTATCGAATTTGACCCAGACTTACAGAGGAAACTTCCTGGACCAGTTTCAATTATTGAGTCCAAGGAAGAATTTACACCCTCATCTGGTGACCCAATTTGCAACACAAAGCCCTATTTTATTGGGATTAAAACAGACAGCGGAAACCCTCTACCTGATTTCGTTTGGGAAGAACCAGAAGACCCACCAGTTCAGGAAACAGCACTCAACCAAACTCACCGGAATTTAGGTGCAAAAATGATCCCCTTCGCAGGTTGGGATATGCCAGTTTGGTATACCTCAGTTATCGAGGAACATCTAGCAGTCCGAAATGCAGCCGGCCTGTTCGATGTTTCTCATATGGGCGTTTACCAGGTTGAAGGTGCAGATGCTGTCATTTTCTTAGATACTGTATGTGGTAACGATATTGCCAGTTTAGATGTAGGCCAGTCACTCTACACCCATTTTCTAACCCCTGATGCTGCAGTCATCGACGATCTACTTGTATACCGACGCGCAAAAACAAAATATTTGGTGGTTGTCAATGCCTCCAATGATGACAAAGATTGGGCTTGGTTGAACGCAGTGTTCAATGGTCAGGTAGCCATCGACCGAACTCGTCCTTGGGCTTTAGGCTATGGCAGGAATGTTACTTTACGCAACCTGCGTAATCCACAAGAAGGTGCGGATATGCGGGTAGATATTGCCTTACAAGGACCAAAATCCCGTGAGATCCTTCTTGGCCTAGGATGTGATGAACCCACGCGTAAGAGAATTTTAAAGCTAAAAAGGACAGAACTTTGTGAGGCTACAGTGGGTGGTTTGGATTTAGTAGTTTCACGTACTGGATACACTGGCGAATCAATGTGCTTTGAATTATTTGTCCATCCGGATAAATCAGTGGAGCTTTGGGAAAAATTAATGAAATCTGGGGAACCACTTGGATTAAAACCCTGCGGCTTAGGCGCGAGAGATTCACTGCGGACAGAAGCTGGGCTCCCACTTTATGGACACGAGATGGGCGGTGACCACAACCTAGGAGTGGGCGACGCTGGATTCCACACCTATGTAAAGACCTATAAACCCTGGTTTATCGGACGAGATGCCTTTCTAGCACAGGAGGAAAACCGCAAATCGGTGGTGGTACGCTTTAGATTCACTGAAAAAGGCGTTCGTATGGCTCACTTAGGTGATCCCGTTATAGACAAACGAGGCAAGACTATTGGCTATGTAACTAGTTGTGCGATCGACAAGGAGGGACTTCTTACCGGACAAGCTTATATTGACTTAAAGTACTCCGATAAAGATACGCCTATTTTTATTTTCCAGGGCGCTCCAGACAAAGCCAGCAAACCACCCGCCGAGCTATCCCCAGGGGATCGAACGCATATACCTAACGCAGCTTTGGTACTTTCAAGATTTCCGTAACGATCCAAACCTCTCCTGCTGTACAGGAGAGGTTTTTTTCACAAAAAAGGAAAATGATTTAATGGAAAACATTTGGATTAAAAATTTTGCCAAACGAACTAAAAACATGGAAAGTTCAGTCATTCGTGAGCTTCTCAAAACTTCAAACTTACCCGGGGTAATCTCTTTTGCTGGAGGATACCCATCCCCGAGCGTATTCCCTGTTGAACGCATCCGACAGGCTTGTGATAAAGTTTTGAGAGAACAAGGAGACCAGGCACTGCAATATAGTCTAACTGAAGGCTATCTCCCACTTAGGGAAACCATCTGCACTCGATCCAGGCGATACGGGATCAATATCAATCCAGAAAATGTGCTCATCACGAATGGCTCTCAGCAAGCGTTAGATTTGATCGGTAAAGTCTTCATTGACCCAGGCGATAAACTTTTAGTTGAGTCACCTACATATTTAGGTGCCATTCAAGCTTGGAAAGTATATGGTGCAGAATTTGTCTCTGTAGATACAGATGAAGATGGGATGATTCCAGACTCCCTTGAAAGTAAAATGAATGTCGAACCAAAACTGCTGTATTTGCTGCCCAACTTTCAAAACCCGATGGGATGCACACTCTCAGCAGAACGCCGGCAAAGAATCTTAAAAATGGCTCTTCAGTACCAAGTACCCATTATCGAAGATGATCCAGACGGTCAGCTCCGAGTTGAAGGCGACCATATTCCCACCGAGGCAATGATAAAGATGATTACCGGGGAAATGTGATTTACCTGAGTACCTTTTCCAAGATACTTGCACCAGGCTTTCGATTGGCTTGGGTTATTGCTCCAAAAGAAATCATCAGAAAACTGGTCCAGGCAAAACAAGGTACGGATTTGCATACAGCCACCTTTTCTCAAATGGTGGTCAATGAGGTTTGTAAAGACAATTTTCTTGATAAGCATATTCCTGTGATCCGTGATCTCTATGGAAAACGCCGCGATTTGATGACAGAGATGATTGATGAAATGTTTCCTTCCGAGGTTAAATACATTCGCCCGAAAGGTGGCCTATTCCTTTGGATTAAAACACCGGAACAAATAGACACTCAGGAAATTTTCCCCCTTGCCGTGGAAAAGAAAGTAGCTTATGTTCCTGGTGCCCCATTTCATCCGAATGGTGGTGGACATAATACAATGCGTCTTAATTTTTCTTTCGCGACTGAAGATGAGATCAGGATCGGGATCACCCGGCTTGGAGAAGTCATAAAGTCTGCGATGAAGTGATCATCAAATCGATCAATCATAAAAAACGGACAACCAATATTGGTTGTCCGTTTACCGTTTCTGGCTAAATTGCCAGCGATGTTATTCATGCAAACGGTATTTCCATACTTTAAAATCTTCCAAGATCGATCCGCCAAGGAATTCTCGCAGCAATGAATTATCCGGAATAAATTGGGTATCAATCGGTAAAAACCATTCCAGTAAAGCCAACAACCTTTTTACCTCAATATGCTCTGGAGTACCAAACGGCACCTGGCGCAGGAGGGGTTCTGCAACTGGCCTTAGCGCGGATAACTCATACACCAAAGCCGAGTTAAACATAACATCCGCATTTTCCTGATAGGGGAAAATATACCTTTTTTCTCCGCGCCGAACGCTTTCCCAGCGTTGGATCGTTTCCTGGGGCGTGTAACCGCGGGTTCGCGCATCGCGGACAATCCTACGTATCAGGCGAGTATCCGTAGTTGACACCCGATTATGTCGATCCAAGTTTAGTTGCGTCAAAGCAGATATATAGATTCGG
>JARROY010000054.1:0-8828 GCA_037383445.1 Anaerolineales bacterium
ATTAGCTACTGACGCATTGGAAAGGGCCGGGCTATCATTGGCGCGTTTTGAGAATCAAACCTTACATGAGCTTGAGAAAACCTTACCCGATGCTGCAAGCGGTTCCAATCCTGTTGATGTTCTGGGGGATGCACTCGCCGATCGATACAAAATTGCCTTAGATACCGTAGCCAAAGACCCAAATGTGGATGGTTTACTTGTGATCCTCACTCCCCAAGCGATGACAGAAATCAAAGAAACAGCTCAGGTGGTATGTGACATTTCTGCGGATACTGAGAAACCGATTCTCACCTGTTTTATGGGAGAAAAGAGAATTAGAGCTGGAATAGATGTACTTGTTAAAAATAATATTCCCAATTACCCGTTTCCTAATCGTGCTGCCCAAGCATTCCGAGCTATGTCAGAATATCAAGATATGTTGAATAAACCAATATCAACATATGCAACCTATAATGTTGATAAAAGTACTGTTAGGAATTTAATCGATCGTGTCAGAGCAGAAGGACGCTTGTCGATTGGTGATTCCGAAGCCAGAGAAATTCTTTCTGCCTACGGGTTGAATATTCCCAAATCAGAAATTGCCGAAAATGTAGGGGAGGCTGTTCAGATTGCAAACAGAATTGGGTACCCGGTCGTATTGAAGATTGCCTCGCCAGATATTTTACACAAAACTGATGTGGGCGGAGTCAGGGTGGGGATACAAAATAATGAACAACTTACGGACGCATTTGAACTTATGGTTTATAGAGCTAACCGGTATTTACCTGAGGCACGAATTTGGGGGTGTTTAGTACAAGAGATGGTTCCAAGTGGGAACTTGGAAGTTTTAGTCGGCATGAACAGAGACCCTCAATTTGGCCCCTTGGTTACCTTCGGATTGGGTGGTATATATGTTGAAACTTTGAAAGATGTTACGTTTAGGATTGCACCATTTTCAAAACTAGAAGCCCAAGGGATGCTCAACGAAATCAGAGCAAAAGCGTTGTTAGATGGCGTACGTGGCAATCCAGAAGTTGATAAAGACGCAATTATTGATACCCTGCTTAGGATTGGGCAATTGGTTCAGGATTTCCCAGAAATCCTTGAACTGGATATTAATCCCTTAACGGTTTTTGCCAAAGGTCAAGGTGCAATTGCGATCGATATGCGTTTGGTTTTAGCAAAAGATTCCGAGAACGGAGGAGAACTGTGAAATCAATTTATATTACTTCGGTAGATAAGTATTCAGGCAAAACCGCACTGTCGTTGGTTCTTGGCAAGTTATTTCAGTCCCAAGGATTAAAGGTGGGTTATATGAAACCGATTAGTTTTCAACCCTGGAGAGTGGGCGATAAGATTACCGATGAAGATGCGGCTTTTGTAAAAAATGTACTCGGTTTACAAAACCAACCTTGGGACCTTTCTCCAATTGTAGTAACAACTGAGTTTCTTGTCGAAAGACTCCAAGTTGAAGACCAAAGCGATTTATTGGAGTTAGTGATCGAAAAAGCTAATTTAGCCTCAGAGGGAAAAGATGTCATGATTTATGAGGGCGGGGGCAGCTTAAGAGAGGGTTATGTTGTCGGTTTGCCCACAGCAATAATGGCCAGAGAATTAAAAAGTCGTGTTATCGCAATTGTGAGATACAAAGATAAAATGCACCTCATTGATGATATTTTGGCCGCTAAGTCTCGCCTGGGGAATGAATTAATTGGAATTATTATTAATCGGACGCCATCCGATGCAAACGAGTTCATTACCAAAGATGCTATACCCTATCTAAATAAGCGAGGGATTAATGTATTTGGCGCTATACCTGAAACAAAAATACTGGAAGCATTGTCCATCCAGGAAATATATGAAGTCCTCAATGCAAAACTACTAACTGAATCTTATAACCCTGAGGCTTTAGTGGAGGCTTTGATGGTTGGGGCAATGACCGCAGAAGCAGCGCTAAGCCGTTTTCGAAAACAACCCAATAAGGCAGTTATCACTGGAGGAGACCGCTCCGATATTCAATTAGCTGCGCTGGAAACTTCAACAGCATGCTTGATTTTAACTGGAAATTTGCACCCAAGTCCTTTAGTTATTAAACAGGCTGAAGATTTGGGTGTGGCAATATTCCTGGTACCAATGTCAACAATGGAAACTGTTGAAAAGATCGAAGCAATCTTTGGAAAAACGCGATTAGGCCAACACCCCAAATTAGAAAAATTTGAAAAACTAGTAAATCAATATGTGGATGTAAAAAAACTATTAAGTGTACTAGAACAATAGACTAATCTTGAGATAAAATATTTAGTTCGTTTCGAAAACGACCACCTTATTAACATCGAGGTGGTTGTTTGATTGACACGCGGAGAATATCGGGTTTAATTCTAGTTTCACGAATAAAACATTTTTTAATAAGTTCAACTATAATAAAATTCTGAGCAAAATTATTTTCAACCAGGAAACAACCTAATGAATAAAATGATTGAAACTGATTCTAAAAACTGGCTAGACATCCCCATTAAAACATCTCTGAAACTGAATAAACAAACGGCAGTATTTATCCTAATTTTTGTGATTGCTGTTGTATCCCGCTTATATATGCTGGGCGAAAGAGTAATGAGTCACGATGAGATCAACCATGTCTATTTTGCTTACCAATTCTATAAAGGTGGGGAATATGTCCACAACCCAATTACTCACGGCCCCCTCCAATTTCATTTATTAGAGTTAAGCTATTTCTTATTCAATGCCAGTGATTTTTCTGCCAGATTACCAGCGGCTTTTTTCAGCTTAATCACAATCTTATTCATTTGGAAATTTAGACGCTATTTAGGCAATCTTGGAGCTATTGCCGCAGCTGGTCTCTTTACCATATCACCTTTTATGCTGTATTATGGGCGTTATGCACGCAACGAATCGATAGCAATATTTTTCACCATGGCAACGGTATGGACTGTGTTGCGCTATCTGGAAAATGGGGAAAATAAGTACTTATATTTGACTGCTGCATTCACGGCACTCCACTTTGCTACGAAAGAAACTGCCTTCATCTTCACTGCCCAATTAATGACTTTTTTGGGATTGCTTTTTATTTATAAAATTTCTAAAACTCCTTGGAAAAAACCTTTATTGAGAAAAGCATTCTTAATTTTGTTGCTATTTTCTGTAACTTTATTAATATCATCACTATTTTTTCCAGGCAATCTAGAACAGACTGAAACAGAAGTAGGAATTGAATCGGGTATCTCTCAAGTTCAACTTGTACTAATAGTTTCGGCTGGATTAATATTCATAATTGGATTCATCACTTTAATTTTAGGTTATGGGTGGGATCGAATAAAAAATGATAGAGCATTTGGCATGCTGCTCTTCCAATTCACCCTGGTATTTCCTCAGCTTGCAGCATTCCCAGCATTTTGGGCTAAAATTCCCCTCACTGAATATACTAATATCGAAGTAGTTACACAAGTCAGTATCATTCTAGCAATATTTCTTGTAATTTCCATAATTGCAGGAGGAGCCTGGAAGCCTCGAGAGTGGATGATTGGTGCTGGAATATACTATGGCATCTATATTCTCTTGTATACCTCAATATTTTCGAATTTAGGGGGTATCTATAGTGGTATGATCGGATCCTTAGGTTATTGGTTAGAGCAACATGGGGTCGAAAGAGGCAGTCAGCCTTCGTATTATTTCTTTCTGGTCGAAATGCCTCTTTATGAATATTTGGCATTAATTGGTACATTTATCTCTGGGCTTTACATTTTTCGCTGGATTCTTAGTCATGTTCCAAAACCCGAATTCAATAAGATCTTATTAGAGAACGAAATTAGCCATCGACTATCACCTGATAACAGCAAACGTATTAGCCTTGGGTTGTTGATGTTCTTTTCAATATCCAGTGTTTTTGTGTACATGGTTGTTGGTGAAAAAATGCCCTGGCTCACCGTGCATACATCTTGGTCAATGTGGCTTATTACAGGTTGGCTCATTGGTAAACTAATTTCAGAGATAGACTGGAAAAGAATTTTTACTCCCAGGGGAATTTTAACCACAACCTCCATACTCATTTGTATGATTTCATTTGCATATGTAGTTACCATGTGGCTAAAGCCAATCCCCCCATTCTCTGGCAGTGAAATTACGGATCTGCAAACAACTGGAAAATTCATATTTATAAGTTTAATAATCTTTAGTTTTGCGTGGATAGTTTATAAATCAATCAAAAATTTCGGGAAAGGGCAGCAACTTAAATTAGTTCTGTTTTCATTCCTGTTTTTACTCGGCTTTCTTACCATACGCCACGCTGCATTAGCATCATATATCAATTTCGATCAGGCCACCGAATATCTTGTATATGCCCATGCCGCACGCGGTCCAAAGGATGCCTTAGATGAAATTGAAAGCATTTCATTACGGTTGACTGGAGGGAAAGAACTTAAGGTCGGTTTTGATAATCATACTGCTTATCCATTTTGGTGGTATCTTCGCGACTACCCTAACCGCCTCGAATTTGGGGAAAATCCTACCAGAGAGCTCCGCAATTATTCCGTCATTTTGGCCGGAGATGCTAATTACAACCTCCTGGACCCAATTATCCAAAATGACTATGTATCTTTTGAATATCTTAGAATGGTTTGGCCAAACCAAGATTACTTCGATCTAAATTTTTACAAGAACTATCTACAAAACCCCGAGACTCGAATCGGCATGCTGAATGCCCTATTCCAAATCTGGTTAAACCGCAATTACGAACCGTATGAAGAAGTAACACAACAAGACATGAGCCTAAGACATTGGAACCCTTCTCAGGCGTTCCGTCTATATATCCGAAAAGATGTTGCCGCCCAAATATGGCAATATGGTGCAGGTACTGGGTCGATAGATATTGATTCAGATCCATATGCAGAAGGAAAGATTGAAATAACCCCAACAACCATATTCGCTGATTTGGGACTAAATAATCCCAAGGGATTAACTATAGCAAATGATGGTAGCATCTACATTGCTGATACAGGGAATAATCGAATAATTCATGTTTCAATAGACGGCACATTTATAAACGAGTGGGGAAGTGAAGGATCAGGCCCAGGTCAATTTAACCAACCCTGGGATGTTGCTGCCGATCTAGAAGGTTCGATATATGTGACGGACACGTGGAATCACCGGGTACAAAAATTTACCTCCTCTGGAGAATTCATCACAACTTGGGGTGTTTATGGTCAGGCTGAAACTCCCGAAGCATTCTGGGGACCCAGGGGGATAACAATTGACCAGTTAGGAAATGTTTTAATAGCTGATACTGGTAATAAGCGCATAGTTATTTTTTCTTCTGATGGAAACTTCATTAATGCATTTGGGTCCGCAGGTTTCCAACTAGGTGAATTTGATGAACCCGTTGGAATTGCCTCATCCCCAATAGATAACTTGCTTTTTGTCGCTGATACCTGGAACCAGAGAATTCAATCATTTGAATACGTTCCAGATTTTGGATATACACCTTTAAGCTCTTGGAATATCGATGGTTGGTACGGACAGTCATTAGACAACAAACCATTCATAGATTCTGATGTATTAAATCGTGTCATTGTCGCTGATCCCGAAGCAGGCAGAATTCTTGTATTTTCACGTGACGGAAATTTTATTTCCACCTTTGGAGATCATGACCCGGTAAGCACCAATGGATTTGGACTCATTGGAGGAGTAGCTTCTGATGAATTTGGCGGCTTATGGATAACGGACAGCTTGAAGAATCAATTAAGATATTACAAAATACCTTGATACTTCCTCTTTGCTATCAATCTATAAAACTAAATCTAGTCAGGGAAATTTAGTTTTTTTAGTAAAGTATAAGTTGGTTTTGATTGGGCTTCATGATAAGTTCGGGTTAACTGCTCAGCGATCAAACCTAGAAGAATAGAGTTGAATCCCATTACAAATAACGTCGTACCCATTTGGAGCAATGGAGATCTAATCATATGTTCACCTACTATTAGACGCCTTAGAACTAAGTAGAACACATCCAAAATTGAGATCGCAATTAATCCAACACCAACCGAACCGAATATATAAATTGGTTTTTGAGAATAAGAGATCAAGTATTTAACTGTAAATAAATCTAAAGTAACTTTTAATGTCCTCTCTAAACCGTAATTGGCTTTTCCAAATTTTCGAGGATGATGCCTGACAGGGATTTCAATAATCTTCGCCCCAACAGACGATGCATAGGCCGGAATAAAACGATGCATCTCTCCATATAATCTAAACCCAGTCAATACTTCCCGACGGTATGCCTTTAAGGAGCATCCATAATCATGAAGTTTAACCCCAGTAACATATGAGATCAAACCGTTGGCAATCTTGGAGGGTAGCGTCCGAGTAATAAAAGTATCTTGCCTAGACTTCCTCCATCCCGAAACTAAATCATAACCCTCGTCAAGTTTGTTCAAAAGCAAGGGAATGTCTCCAGGATCATTTTGCAGATCTGCATCAATCATCACAATTACATTTCCAAGTGAATGATCAATCCCTGCGGCTATTGCTGTAGTCTGTCCAAAGTTTCGCCTGAAAGAGAGTACACGGATGTGTTTTGTGTCAATTGCGGCAAGTTGTTCCAAAACTTTATAGCTTTCATCACTACTGCCATCATCAACATAAATCACTTCCCATTCTCTTCCAAAATCCTCCATTGCCAAAGTGATCTTTTCCTGGAGAATAGGCAAAGAAAGGGCTTCATTAAAAACCGGCACTACAATTGATACTTCCATTTATCCACTCTCAAATAGATTAAATAAAATTTTATCATCCTTTTTAGTGTATGGGATTCACAACCATACGAGCATCAACGGCATTTATACCTGCACCATTCTCCCCCACAATTACTGGGTTTAGTTCTATCTCAGTTATTTCAGGATTTTCAACGATAAGCTGGGATATTTTAGCGATACAATCTCTTACAGCATCGATATCCATTTCCTGCTGATTACGAAATCCGCGTAGTTTCCTGCCAGCCCAAGTGTTTAATAGAAAATATTGAAAATCGCCATAGGTAATGGGAGCCAACGAAAATTTAACATCCCGTAAACCCTCTATATCTACACCCCCAGACCCAAACATAACTAACGGCCCAAAGATTGGGTCACGAATTGCACCAATTACAATTTCCTGTCCTGATTTCAGCATTTTTTGAATGTAGACACCATTAAATTCTCCATACCGTGACTGGGTTTGGGCTTTAATTTTCAGTTTTTTATATCCTTCTCGTACTTCACTATCCGATCGCAAATCCAGTAATATGCCTCCAATATCAGTTTTATGAGAAAGTCCGTCCATTGATATTTTCATTACAACTGGATAACCAATTTTTGAGGCAACCATAATGGCTGATTCTTCATCTGCGGCAGGGTAAAGTTTTAACAGAGGAATATGATATCTTTCAAGGATTTTTTCGGTATTCTCTGCAGAGGATAAAGTAGGAATATACTTATTTTCTGAAATACGATTATGCGAATCAACACGATCTAAATATTGGGTAGGCTGAATAATTTTTAGATCTTGAGATTTGAGTAATTTATGATTCCACAAAGCTCCTAATCCAGCAATTGCCTCCTCAGGAAAAGAAAAAACAGGAATATTGTTTTCTCTCATTATGTCTTTCGCTTCCTTTACCAAAATACTGCCCATAAAAGCAACAACAACCGGTTTTGTGGATGACTTAATCAAATCAACCAAATGATCCGCTATTTGCGAAGCAGGATACATCGGCGGTGGTGGTGCTATGACCAATACCATGTCAACATTTGGGTCTTCCAAGAGTATGCGTAGAGATTCAGTATAAATTTCAGGAGATGCAGACGCCAACATATCAACGGGGTTAAGGATTGATGCTGCTTCTGGTAAAAAGGAGCTCAAATTTTCACGCGTTTTTGCGGACAGATTGGCCATTCTTAACCCATTTTTTTCAACAAAATCGGTGGCAATTACACCAGGACCCCCAGCATTGGATAAAATAGCAATTCGGTTATCTTTTGGCTCACAAGTGTTACTCAACAATTTTGCCCAATCAAACATTTCTTTTATGGTGCGCGCTCGCAATATACCAGCTTTTCGAAATGCTGCCTCGTAAGCTGCATCTGAACCTGCTAAAGCTCCGGTATGTGATATGGCTGCCTTTTCTCCCGCATCAGATACGCCACCCTTTAAAGCAACGATTGGTTTCTTGCTGGATGCATTTTGTGCAAATTTAACAAACTTTGATCCATCCTGAACACTCTCAAGATACAGCATGATTGCCTTGGTATAAGGTGATTCAGCTGTAACTATCAATGCATCTGACTCATCAACGTCGATTTGATTTCCCAAACTAATTAATTTAGATATACCAGTTCCATCCCCTCGCGCCCAATCAATTACAGCTGCTCCTAAAGCCCCAGATTGAGTTACTAATGCAATATCACCTTTATCCGGCAGCGGCGGTGGAATAAAAGTTGTATCTAGGGGCAAGTGTGTATCGATGATCCCAATACAATTTGGACCAAGAACTCTTAAACCCTTATCATTAATAATCTTTTTACATTTCCCCTCTAACCTTGCTCCTTCTTGCCCGCTTTCCTTAAAACCGCTAGTCAAAACAATAATATTCTTAATCCTTTTTTGACTACACGCAATGAGCAGCTCCGGAACTCTGCTTGCATGCACCACGATAATGGCTAGGTCAATTTCATTTTTCTCTCCTTTTGCAACCCACCATATATAGGTCACCGAGGAGATTCTAGAGTATAATCACCACCTGTACGGGCATGCTAACAGGCGAGGTAGCTCAATCGGCAGAGCAGTGGACTCATAAGCCATTGGTT
>JARROY010000055.1:0-8815 GCA_037383445.1 Anaerolineales bacterium
CCAAGGAGCTTGATCAAAACAACCGCCAAAACTGGCGGTTTTTTGATTCGGAGAACGCTGGATGCATTCTCCACTCCTAAAAATACCGATTGCGTAAAATAAATGGGTGATTGGAACTGGTATATATACCAGTTCCCATTCGGTACTGAAGTATGTTACCTTTACAAGTGAATGATTCTCAATATGAGCACAAAGAAAGGAAAAACCAGATGAATAATGCCATTCAAGAAGTTGGAGCAGTGTTGGAAAAATTTCAGGAAGGATACACCCACCGAGACCTCACCAAACTCGACGAGTTTATCCACTTATTTGAGCAAAGCGCAGAGGTAGAAATGATTGGCATCGGCGCTGCCCAACGCGGAAGTTACGAATGGTTTGAAGGCATCGACAGCATCAAAGAAATCATTCAGAGCGATTGGGAGAATTGGGGAGATGTGCAAATCGATGTCTCCGGTGCAAAGATCCGGGTACATGCCGATGTTGCCTGGGTATCCACCACCGCCACCCTGGCAAAAACCGACCTAAGCGAGGTGCTTCCCTTTTTCCTGGAGATGATCAAAGAAAAGCTGGAGGATGAGAGCAAACCGCCTGAAGAACGGATGACCGACATCGCCCTTTTCAGCGTCAACCGCTTGAGCGACATGCAAAGAGAAGTCGGGCATCAATGGCCGCAGGTGATCACGATGGTACTGACCAAAAATCAACCCGGCTGGCAGATCGCTGCCCTGCACTGGTCAATCCCTGCGGCTTAGTGGAGTGCGTAGAAGCGCAATCTGGCTCTTTAATTCACTTTCCTTGAAGCTGCGATAAACCGCTTCCGTAAGTACTTCGTTTTTGTGCAGTCAACATTGGCCTTACACCCCCCGCCGCAGCAGCATGAAGTAAGTCGTAATCACGACGGCCACCACGTCCAGCACCAGCAGGACGATTTCCTCCGGGGAATACACCAGCTTGGATGCCGACAAGCCAAGCGCCAGGATTTGCGTGACCAGGAACAAGCCCATCGTCGAGAAGATCCGCAGCCGGCTCAGCCACAGGAATCCCGGTTTGGCGGCTTTCTCCAGGCGGTGGGTTTCCCACAGCACGTTCTTGGTCAGCAGTTCAACATAGTCGCGGATATACGCCCCGATGTACTTTATCCGGCTATCGTTGCGCGCCCAACTGGCTGCAATGAACATCGTCAGCACCGGGTACACCAGCAGCACCACCGCCGGAATCTCTGGCTGGGCGCCAACCGTCAGGAAAGTGCCGGCCACAACCAGGTGCAGGGAAACGATCTGGTGCCGGATATCGATGCGCCGGAGAATCTCGTTTCGCAGCGAGGCGTACTCCGTTTTCACGATCTCAAACTCTTCCTTAGGAATATCTCTTAACGTCAGTGCTTCACCGTTGATTCTGCGGCGCCGTAAGCTGCGGAAGTTGAGCTTGATTTCCTCGCTTTTCAGCAGGGAAACGGTGCGGAAAGATGATTCCGCGCTGCGGTCTTTCAGCAGCCAAACCAGATCGTGCAGGGTCTCGATGATGTAATCCGGGTTGGAATCTTCCAAGGTGCGTTCGTCATTGGTGCCAATTCTGCTGATCGAGATCAGCCCTGCTTGTTTTGCGATTTGAATGTCATAAACACCATCCCCCACAAAAGCGGCATTGGCCTTCAATTCTTTATCCTTCAGATGATACTTATTCTTGATCAGGTTGAAATGAGAGTCCCCTTTGACCAACCCCTGGCTATCATCGCTTCCCAACACCATCTCAAATTGGTCCAGCATCCCGATTCTCTGTAGCTTTCCTTTCACCAGTTCCGGGGAGCCAGAGCTGCTCACGATCAGGATGTACCCGGCCTGTTTTAAGACCGGGATGCAGGTCATAACGTCTTTATAAATCATGCTGTCAGCCTTGGCAGAGCTGGATTTGGCATGGGCGTTGAGCTGCTGGTCGAACTGTTCTACCAATTTGTCCAGATCACCCTGCCAGTTGGGCTCTTTTTCTTTCAGCATCCCGAGGAACTGTTCTTTTAGCGGTTCCCCGGAGGTGGCCAAGTAGTGGGCTCGGCTGGCGTCTTTATTTACTCCCATTTCGGCTAAAATCTCGGCAAATACCACACTGTGGATTTGCATGCTGTCGATTAAGGTTCCATCCAAATCAAAAATCAGATATCCAAGGTTAGACATAAGCTCTCCCAATTAATTAAACAAATATAGTATACATGAAGCGGCACAAATATGCGACCAGGCTGGAGGCTGCTGGCAGGGGTACAGGAGATTAAACTGCATTCATTTTTGCTGATCTTCAACTTTCTCATCACGCCAGTTGTGGAAGAGGTTTGGCATTCAGAGCAGTATGGGGAAGATTGGCTGGAATACAAGCAAATCTCTCCCAGTTTTCTTTAATCCGCAGTGCTCATCACACAGACCAGGTCAGGTTACTGGTAAAATACCAGGATGGTTGAAACTCACGCCACCATCACCTGTCCTGAATGTGGTTTTTCTAAACAGGAAGAAATGCCCGAGAACTACTGAGTCACGGTTTATCACTGTGCCAGTTGTGGCGCTGTCCTGGAACCGAAGAAAGGGATATGCTGCGTTTACTGCTCATTTTCAGATCAGCGCTGCCCCGCCAGGCAGAGAGATGCTCAAGCCTAAGCTCAATTGAAGCATACGCCAGGTTGCACCGCAAGCGGCTAATCCCCTACTGAACTGCTCCCTTAGCAAACAATAATCTTCTATTGAATGGGCTGCAGGCGAGACTCTTTCGCCGTCAGAAGCCCGGTCAGGTAGGTGGAAGTAAATATCAGGGCAAAGGGAATCCAGGTCCCCAAGGCGCTTCCGAACATTTCCAGGCTCCCCATAATTAACAGCGCCACCACGAAGAAATCGACCACGATCACAAACCCGACGAAAATCAAGGCTGTCTGGAATGGGGTGGTGTAGTTGAATCTCTTGAAGTAAGACAGTGATACCCCGGTAAAGAAGATCGGTGCGCCAACTGCATGCAGGATCAGCGTGGTTTGCATAGGCAGGGTTGCCATGCCGATCCCCATCGTCGCAGCGCACAGCGCCCAACCGACGAAGGCATGTGCCAGAATGATCAAAACTCTTTTTCGGTTCATTTCTCCTCCTTTGTATACCAACCAGCTTGTTTACCTTGGATACCCATCATAAAGTTAGCGGGAATTACTGTTCTCCTCAAATTACATCTTGCCGTGGCTTTGGTACGGGGAAAAAAGATCTTCAGTAAACATACCTGAAATTCTCATAATTCTCATTTTACAGCATGTTCTGGGGAAGGCGGCTATCAATTATCTTAATCTCAGATAAAAATTTGCTCAAATGACGGCTATTTGCGAAAATGGTGTTTGACAAAACGGATAAATTTGGTTATAAATAATATATAAGCGCTTGGGTTGCCCCCCTCAACTCAGGTGCTTATATTTTTTGCCACCGGCAGTATCCCTGCTATTTTCGCACTAATGACGGTAAATCAAGGTTATGTTAGAATCTCTGGATATATCTGGCGCCTTCCTTTTAATTAAAGGTTGGCGTGCAGACAATCTTTCCAATTTATTTGGAGGAAGTTTGAGAAACAACGGAAAACATTCCGTACACTTGATTTTGGCATCCAATTCACCCCGGCGTAAAGAACTGCTCCGGCTTGGTGGGTTGGATTTCCGGATTCTGCCAGCAGATGTGGATGAAACCCCTCGCAACGCTGAACCTGCTGATCGCTATGTCCTCCGCCTGGCAGAAACCAAAGCCAGGGCAGTAGCCAGCCAGGCAGAACAGGGAGAATGGATTGTGGCTGCCGACACGACAGTTGCCGATCGAGAGCAAATCTTGGGCAAGCCGGTTGATGCTGCCGATGCAATGGGGATGCTCCTCAACCTGCGCGGCCGGGAACACCAGGTGTATACCGCCGTAGCAGTGTTTGATCCGCATACCGGCCGGATGCAAACCGAACTGGCTGCGACCAATGTGCCCATGCGCGCCTATTCCCGCCAGGAGATCCAGGAGTACATCGCTACCGGGGACCCTTTTGATAAAGCCGGCAGCTATGCCATTCAGCACCCCGAGTTCCACCCCGTGGAAGCCCTTTCCGGCTGCTACGCCAATGTGGTGGGATTACCGCTCTGTCATCTGGACAGGGCGCTCCGTGGACTTGGTATTTCATTTTCAGACGATCTTCCGGAAAAGTGCCAGGTCCATCTTCAATTTGATTGCACTGTGTATCCCCAAGTGCAAAAAGGAGAAATATGAAATCTAGCGCCCAGAAAGCTGCCGCGCTTTTTACGGTTTCTTTGATTACCTTTATGCTGGTTATGGCTGCCTGCTCCCTCCGCCCAAACAACTCGGGCAGTGAGCCTAATGCCTCACCGGTCAATAGTCCTGCTTCCAGCGGAGAGCCTGGCGAGATTGTCCCTACAATTGTCTCCGTGCCAGACCCCAGCGATACCGCTCGCATCTACCTGACTGCTTGGGACAATTTTGAATATGAAGCGATGTACAACATGCTCACCACCCTCAGCCGGGATTCGATCTCCTCAGAGGCGTTTTACAACCGCTACCTTGAGGTGGAGCAGCAGGTGGTGCTCACTGGGGTCGATTTCGAAATCCTGCAGACTCTCACCAGCCCGACCAATGCTCAGGTGGGTTATAAGGTCGTGCTGCATTCTTCGGTCGTAGGCGATCTTAATGTCCAGACCCAAATGGCCTTAAGCTTGGAAAATGGGCAGTGGAAAGTCGTCTGGGACGATACGATCATTATGCCCGAACTGGCTGGTGGGAACCGGTTGAGCATGGAAACCATCTGGCCGACCCGCGGCATTATCTACGATCGTGAAGGTAATACCCTCACCGCCGATACCCGTGCGGTGGCCCTGTCGGTCATTCCCTCTGCGATTGAAGAAGACCAGCAAGACTCCATCGTTGGAGCGATCGCGGCCGCTTCGGGAATCCCGGCGCCGTATTGGAGCTACAAGATCTATAATGAGGACAACCCGTATGTCATCCCCTTGACGGAAATTCCCTACAGCCAGTTCGAGGAGTTTGAGCCCCGGCTCTCCCGGCATTACAATGCCCTTGCCGCAGAAGCTTATGATACCCATCTGACGTACATTAACGATGCCGGCTCCCATTCGACAGGGTGGGTGGGTCCGATCCCTGCAGAAGAAGTCAATGCCTGGGCGGCCAAAGGCTATCCATTTGGGGCCCAGATCGGGCGCAGTGGGGTGGAAGCCTGGGGAGAGGAAATGCTCGCCGGCCGGCCAAGCGCCGATCTGTATGTCGTCACCCCCGACAACCTTTTGCTCACCCGCCTGGCGACGACCGAGACTGTTCCCTCCGAATCGATCTATACCACCCTGGAAAAGGATCTCCAGCGCTGGGCACAGCTCTCCCTGCAAGGTTTTACCGGGGCAGTGGTTGCCCTGGAGCGTGATACCGGCAAGGTGCTGGCGATTGCATCTTCCCCAACCTTTGATCCCAATTACGCCGACCCCAATAACCCCAACAGTTTATGGGGATCTTATTTCCCGGATAATGCCGGCCGTTTCTTTAACCGGGCTACCCAGGGACAATATCCGCCAGGATCTATCTTCAAGGTCGTCACTCTTTCGGCTGCCCTTGAGACCCAGCGATTTAAATCCACGGATGTTTTGGAATGCAGTCATTACTGGTATGGCCCCGGAAATGTAGAGCTGACCGACTGGACATTGGAAAAGGAACGACCTGCCAGCGGCAACCTGACGCTGATTGAAGGATTGATGCGTTCCTGCAATATCTGGTTCTATCAGATTGGGTACGATCTGTATACCTCTGGCCATGTCGATGCCGTGGCAGAAATGGCACGCGGATTTGGCTTGGGCAGCCCCACCGGGATTGATGTCTTCCCGGAAGAAAGCGGGCAGATTGTCAACCCTGACGATCAGGAAGGCGCTGAGCCGTGGTTCAATGCTGTCCAGCAGGCAATTGGACAGAGCAACACCACCATCACCCCCATCCAGGCGGCTGTTTATACCGCCGCGATCGGCAATGGCGGCACGCTCTACCGCCCACAAATGATCGAGCGGGTGGAGAACACTGCCGGGGAAGCCACTTTTGAGTTCACCCCGGTGGTCAACGGTGAACTCCCGATCAGCGCCAACACCCTGACCGCACTCCGGGAAGGCATGCTGATGGTTACCCAGAACACCCGCGGCACGGCTTACTACACTTTTGTCAACCGCCCGATCAAGGTCTGGGGTAAAACCGGCACGGCGCAGACCGGCTCAGGTCTCGACCCGCATGCCTGGTTTATCGGTTTCACTGACGAACGCAACGAAAACCGACCGGATATCGCCATCGCCGTCATCATCGAGAATCAAGGCGACGGCTCAGAATTTGGTGCGCCGATCTTCCGCCGCCTGATGGAAGTCTATTTTTACGGCCAGCCGCAGTCCACTTTCCCCTGGGAAAAACGTATCGGGGAGATCAATGACCGCTACTTTATGACCCCTGAAGAAATAGAAGCGCTTGAAGCGACAGAAGCGGCCCAGAACAATGGGAACTAAGCTGAAAGGGGTTTATGAACGATAAAATCGTCCGCGGAATCGTGATCCGTTCTCAGTCCGGATTTTTCACTCTGGATACAGAAGAGGGGGAAGTGGTGGCGCGTTTGCGAGGCCGGCTTAAGCGCGGGCCTAAAACCGGAGACCTGATTGCGGTTGGTGACCGGGTGCAGGTTTCGATCATTGATGAGGATACTGCCATGATCGAAGAGGTAGAAGAACGCGATAGAAAACTGCACCGCATGGCACCCACCGCCCGTGGAGAATATGAGCAGATCATCATTGCCAATCCTGACCAGGCTGTCCTGACTTTTGCCTGTGCGGATCCGGAACCACGCATGCGGATGCTGGATCGCTTTTTGATTATTACGGAAGAACAAGGAATCCCCGCCCTGATTGTGGCCAATAAAGTGGATCTGGTCGGCAAGGCTCAGGCTCGCAAAATTTTTGGACACTATACGGGTCTGGGCTATTCAGTTCTGTATACTTCTGTGAAAAATGGTCTCGGAATTCGAAAATTACGCAAGCTCCTGAAAGGCAAGCTGTCGGTTTTTGCTGGTCCCTCTGGAGTCGGCAAGTCCAGTTTGCTGAATGCCGTACAGCCCGATTTAGGATTGTATGTACGCACTGTCAGCGAGGCAACTGGCAAGGGTCGTCATACGACCGTGGTGCGCCAAATGTTCCCGCTTGAAGGCGGAGGATATGTGGCCGATACCCCGGGTTTGAAAGCATTGGCCTTATGGGATATAGAGCCGGAAGAACTTGACGGCTACTTCCCAGAGATTGCGGAACGCGTTGCAGACTGCCAGTTCAGCAGCTGCACCCATGTGGATGAGCCCGGGTGTGCCGTGGTTTTGGCTGTCGAGAATGGTGAGATCCACCCCGAACGCTATGAATCTTATCTCCGGTTGCGCTTTGATGATGAGTGGTAAATCCCCCTTAGCAAGGAATTTAAAATTTATGAACTTAAACCGTTTGATTAGTCTGATTGTTTTACTGGCAGCAGCGGTACTCTTGACTGCTTGCGGAGGCGAAGAAAGCCCGATGGATGAGGCGACACCAGTTACCGCTTCTCCAACTGTTCCCGTTCAGACACCCACAGCTACTCCAATCCCAACCTCCTTGATTGTCTGTTTGGGTGAAGCACCCAATACCCTGTACCCCTATGGCAACCCAAATGAGGCCGCAAAGCTTATTCTCCAGGCACTCTATGACGGTCCGGTGGACCACCGCACCTATCTCTATCAACCGGTGCTCTTGGATGCGCTGCCAGATTTTGACACGGAGACTGCTGCCTTGCAGACTGTCCAGGTTGAGGCGGGGGATCTGGTGGTGGATAACAGCGGGGAAGTGGTTCCCCTGGATTACGGAGTGTTTATCCGCCCGGCAGGCTGCCAGAGCGGTGAATGCGCCGAAGCGTTTCAAGGCGATCCGGTCGAGATGGACCAGATGACAGCATTATTCACTATGCGCCAAGGCCTCCGCTGGGCAGATGGCACACCGCTTACCGCACAGGATTCGGTGTTTGGTTTTTCTCTCAATGCCGATCCGGCGACGCCCGCCAGTAAATATAAGGTCGAACGGACACTGAGCTACGAAGCGATTAATCCCCAGACCATTCAGTGGACTGGGATACCAGGGTTGATTGATCCAGCCTATCAAAATAATTTCTGGCTGCCTGCACCCCAGCACCTCTGGGGAGAGATTTCCGCGGCAGATTTACTCGTCAGCGAAATCTCTTCCAGGCAACCAGTCGGCTTTGGACCCTTTACCCTCGTCCTATCGGAGGCTGATTCGTTCACACTGCAGCGCAACCCCAATTACTTCCGGGCAGATGAAGGTCTGCCGCGAGTAGATCGATTGATATTCCGGGTGGTCGGGCAGGACCCGCAAACTAATCTGGATATGCTGCGCTCTGGGGAATGTGATCTGCTCGATCCCTCCGCCGCGGCAGGCCTTGGGGTAGCAGAGATTATCTCTGCGATGGCTGATGACCAGGTATTCGCCTCTTGGTCGAATGCGTCTGGTTGGACACTGCTTAATTTTGGTGTGGTGCCGCAAAGTTATGACGATGGCTACAGCATTTTTGCAGGAGACCGCCCAGACTTCTTCGGAGATGCCCGCACCCGGCAGGCTATCGCCTTTTGTTTGGACCGCCAGGCGATTACGGATGAAATTTCTTTAGGGGTTGCCCCGGTGATGGATAGCTATTTGCCGCCAGACCACCCACTTGCCAATGCACAAGGACCCCTCTACCGCCAGGACACCGAGAAAGCC
>JARROY010000055.1:8850-11094 GCA_037383445.1 Anaerolineales bacterium
CTGGATGCGGCGGGTTGGCTCTTGGATTCTTCGGGGCAGAGGGTGGCGACACAGATCGAAGGTATTAGGGATGGCACCCAATTGGCGTTTGAGATTTTATATCCTGAACACCCGCAAAATGCACTCGTGGTGGGATTGGTCATTGAACAACTTGCCGCCTGCGGTATCCAGGCAACCCCAAAGGGATTGACGGTGGAAGAACTGTTTGCCACCGGAGCTGAAGCACCGGTCTTTGGGCGCAACTTTGAGATGGTTTACTTCGCATGGCAGTCCTCAGATACGCCCCCGTGCCAACTGTTTCTCAGCGATGCCATTCCCGGGCAGGATGAGAGCATATTCCCCTATAAGTGGGGTGGCTGGAATGCTTCCGGCTGGAGCAGCGAAGCCTATGACTCAGCCTGCGAAGCAGCTAGGGGCAGCGCACCCGGTCTTGAGGCGTATGCTGAAAATCATGCCCTTGCCCAGGAGATTTTAGCCGATGAACTCCCCGCCATACCTTTCTTTACCTATCAGCATGCGGCTTTAGCCCGGCCAGATATTTGCGGGTTGGCACTTGACCCGACAGCCGGCATGTTGTGGAATGTGGAGAACATCGCTTTTGGCTCCAACTGTCCCTAAAATGACTTGGCTTGGTGCTGAAATGGTGAAAAAGAAATGCGCGCGAGAGGCGCGTTGGTTGACGACTCTCCGCGAAAATGGTATCATGACGCTTGGCTTTGCCGCGGAAGGCAGAGTTATGTTTTAAGTTAACTGTTAGGAGTTTAAGGAGACAAGGAAATAAGTACATCAAACTATCGGGTAAATCAGGAAATTCGCGCCCCGCAAGTACGTTTGATCAACGTAGACGGCGAGAATATTGGAGTTGTGTCTATTCAAGATGCTCTTCAAACAGCTTACGACGCAGATCTCGACTTGATCGAAATCGCCCCACAGGCAGACCCACCAGTATGCCGGGTGATGGATTATGGGAAGTTCATGTATGAACGGACCAAAAAAGAGAAGGAAGCCAAAAAGGCTCAGAAGGTGATTGAGATCAAAGAGATCCGCATGCGCCCAAAGACAACTGATCACCACAAGAGTTTTAAAGTGCGGGATGCCCGCCGGTGGTTGGAGGAAGGCAAAAAGGTGCGGGTTCGGGTACGCTTCCGTGGACGTGAGCGGGATTATCCCGAGATCGCCATTCAGGACCTGAACGAAATCGCCGAAGAACTGGCCGATGTTTCAGTCATTGAGCAGAGGCCTTCCTTTGAAGGACGCACGATGCTGATGATACTTGCACCCAATACGGGTAAGAAATAATTCGACAATAACTCTAGACTTCAAGAGAGTTTTGCAAAAAAATCTGCGGCCTGATCATCAGTCCGATGGTTGGGGCGCGGAGAGTGTGAGAGGTATTCGAGATGCCACGAAAAAAGAAAACTGGTAAGTACAAACTGAAAACTCATAAATCAACTGCTAAACGCTTCCGTGTGACCGGTACGGGAAAAATCATGCGCACCAAAGGTGGGCAGAGCCACTTCCGCCGCCGCCGCTCGAAGCGCAGCAAGCGATTATATGCAAAAATGGTCCCGGTTCAGGGCTCAGGTTTTCTGAAGCGTGTCCGCCGTTTGGCTCCCTATATGAACAAATATAGGACTACACCAACCGCCAGGACAGCAAAGTAATCAAATTTTATTGCGGCTGTTGGGTGTTCGCAACGGGCAGGATGCAACGAGAGATTTTTCTGAGCAAAACTGCCGGCGCCCAGGGGTTCGCAGGAGGTAATTATGGCTAGAGTAAAAACCGGCTTTACCCGCCGGAAGAGGCATAAAAAAGTATTAAAAATCACCAAGGGGCAGTATGGCACTCGCTCCAAGCTCTACCGCCGAGCAAACGAAGCCCGGCTTAAGAGCCTGTGGTTCGCATACCGCGATCGCCGCAACCGCAAGCGCGACCTGCGCCGGTTGTGGATTGCCCGCATCAACGCTGCCGCTCGACTGAACGGCACTACTTACAGCCGGCTGATCTACGCCCTGCGCCAGGCAAATATTACGATCAATCGTAAGATGCTTGCCGACATGGCTGTGCGCGATCCGAAAGCTTTTACCGCCGTCCTCGAACAGGCGGGAGTAAAATAGGATCACACGAAACCAAAACTCTCTTGAAATCTACCGAGCGGTACGCCGCTCGGTTTTTTATTAAAACTATCGGGTCTTTAGGGTTGTCTACAGAAATCCCTTGATCCGGTCAGGAGGAAAAACAGGT
>JARROY010000056.1:0-8798 GCA_037383445.1 Anaerolineales bacterium
GTCCGGGAAAGTTATGTCCCGGCGGGGGGTGCAGGGGACAGCGCGGTCCCCTGCAAACAGATCCACTAGAACAAAATCAACCATAAATCTGGATGGTGCCATCTTTTAGATGGTCTTTTGGATGAGGACTCCAGACTTCGAAATTGGCTCCGCTAAACGATATACTCTTGCAGCGGTTTATGCGCAGTCACCTTCCCGCTGAAAATCTCTGGAATCTCCAAAGCACCCAGGTCTTCGATTGGCACAACCTTTATTTCATCCTCGGTTTTTATCACACCGCTCTTGCCAGCGAGCACTTCCTCGACTTTGTCTGCCAGACCAGCACTGGTTAATTCTTCTTCCACATCCGGCTTTGGAAAATAAACTCGTTCCACAGTTACATCCTCGAATCCTGCTGCTTTAATTGCAGCAATATACTCCGCTTCGGTCAGCGCACCGCTCACACAAGCCGCCCAGGATTCCATATCCTTCAGCAAATTTTCCGGAAACGGTTTGTCACTCATCATATCGCTGACAGCAAGTTTTCCACCCGGCTTCAAAACCCGGAAAGCCTCTCGGAAGACCTGGCTTTTATCTGGACTGAGGTTGATCACACAGTTGGAGATGATCACATCCACACTCTCATCGGAGACAGGCAGATGTTCGATCTCACCCAGGCGAAACTCGACATTCTTGATCCCCAATTTTTCCTGGTTTGCGCGTGCTTTTTCCAGCATCTCGGCGGTCATATCCACCCCGATCACATGCCCGCTTTCACCAACTTGTCTGGCAGCCAGGAAACAATCGATCCCTCCCCCAGACCCGAGGTCCAACACGACCTGCCCGGGTTTGAGAGATGCCAGAGTCACGGGGTCACCGCAGCCCAACGACAAACCTGTTACATCATCGGGTAGCGTCAAAACATCCTTGGTTTCATACAACTGGGATACTTTCTCGGCATTACTGGAGGAAGAGCAGCCACAACCGCAATCTGCACCAGATTGTGGTTCAAAATCGGCGGCATACTTCCCATAGCGCTTGCGAACTTCTTTATGGACATTGATGTCATCTTTTGAAATGGTCATTTTTTTCACTCCTTTTTTAATTAGCAACATGTCGAATGTTTGATCGGGAAGCAGGCCGCGGTAAAAGAGTACATGGTCTGTTCTTCATCTTCGATCTGAATATCCCCGATCTCACTGAGTAAGGTGTCAAGTTTTTGTTCAAATACTTTGAGCTGGGTGGGCGTTAAATTGACCTTGGCCTGGGCAATCACCACCGCAGGTTGTCCGGCTAGCCGCTGGGTTTCGTCATCAAAGTTGTCTCGGGCATCTACCAGGCAGGCTTGAATGGTGTTCATGACCACATTCTTGACTTCGGTATCCTCAGTATCTTCCTCAAGGCTGCCGACCATCGCATGATCCACAATAATCTTTCGAGCAACAGTCTGGTAAGTTTTTTCCACCGTGCCGCGCACCTGCTTGGTATCGACAACTTCCAAAAATCCGTTCTGCTCCAACAGGTCAATATGATGGTACAAACGGGTGGGCTTTTCATCCATCTGCTTGGCAACCAGCTTCACTGTGGTGGGATTACAGCAAAATGCCTGCAGCAGGCGCTGGCGCAGCGGGTCGGCAAAAATCTTCAGTTTATCAACGGTATCAATCACAAGTGTATCTTCCATATTGTTCTCCTAATTCCAATTATAAAACATTTTTTGAATAATAAAAAGATTTTAAATATTAGAATAATATTAATTAAATTAGATTTACTTGCTCAAACAACCTGCTTGCCTTCCGGCTCAGTATCTCGTATCATTGTTCAAAGCTAATTTTTCTCATCCGAAAGGTTCCTAATGTCAAAAAATGCTGACATACTCTTCATCAACGCGATTGTCCTCACCATGGACGGAGAACTCAACCAGTTCGAACCAGGCGCAGTTGCCGTCCAAGGGAATTCGATCCTAGCAGTAGGTTCACAAACCGAACTGGAGCAGGAATACACCGCCGAAAACATCATCGACTGCCAGGGTAAAGTGCTGATGCCCGGTTTGGTCAATGCACACACCCATGTCCCCATGACCCTGCTGCGCGGGCTGGCAGACGATCTTCGGCTGGACGTCTGGCTGCTCGGTTATATGATGCCGGTTGAACGTGAATTTGTCTCGCCAGATTTCGTCCGCCTGGGCACCCTGATCGGTTGTGCTGAATTCATCCGCACCGGGATCACGTCATTCGCTGATATGTATTACTTTGAAGAAGATGTCGCCAAGGCCACGGTTGAAGCCGGCTTGCGCGGCGTGCTAGGCCAGACTGTGCTCAAGTTCCCCTCTCCCGATGCCAACTCCTACGAAGATTCTTTAGAGGCCGCCCGCGAGTTTATTGTCGGGTGGAAGAACCATGATTTGATTGTGCCGGCTGTTTCCCCGCACGCCCCATACACCTGCACACCCGATATTCTGCGCGCCTGTGCCGCTCTAGCCGCTGAATATGACGTCCCGCTGCACACGCACATTGCAGAAACTGCCTTTGAGGTAGAAAGCATGCGCCAGGAACAAGATATGCCGGTTGTACCCTACATCAAAAAGCATAACTTGTTTGATGCCAAACTGCTCGCCGCCCACTGCGTGCATATCGATTTTGGCGAGATCGTCGCGCTCAAACATAACAATGCCGGTGTGGCCCACAACCCTTCATCGAACATGAAGCTCGCCTCAGGAATGGCTCCGGTCAGCACAATGCTGGAAGAAGGGATAAACGTGGGAATTGGGACAGATGGTCCATCCTCCAATAACGACCTCGATATGTTCGAAGAAATCCGCTTGGCCTCATTTATGGCAAAAACCCGCGAGAACAACCCGACTGCCCTGCCCGCCTGGCAGGCTTTGCTGATGGCCACCCGCATGGGCGCTGAAGCGATGCATATCGGCCATCTGACGGGCTCTATTGAGGCAGGCAAACGCGCTGACTTGATCTTGGTCGATATCAACACCCTGCACAACAGCCCCCGCTTTCGGCGCGACCCCAACGGGATTTATGCCCAACTAGTTTATGCTGGGAAATCCACCGATGTGACGGATGTGATGGTCAATGGACGCTGGCTGATGCAAGACAAACAGTTGCTGACCATTAAGCTGCCCGATTTAATGAAGGAAGCCGATAGCTACGCAAACAAGATCGACCATTTCCTGATCAAACGCGAACAGTCGGTGCTCTCCAAGCTGATCGCCATCGGCGGTGCCACCGAGGGAGAAAGCTACGAAGTACAGGCCAAGGTTCAAATTTCCGATCCCTCTACGATCCTCGAAGCTTTAAAGAAACCTGCCATTGAAATCGTCTACACCCGGCATTACCATGAGTATGACACCTACTTCATCTTTACAGACCCAGAGCAGGGTTCCGTGCGCCACCGAGAGGACGAATTCATCAACCAGAAGGGAGAGGTGGAATACCTTCGGGCGCGCCTAACTCATGTTGGTCCCGCCCGGGAAGAAGAATTCCCCAGCAAAGTCCTGCTGTCTCGCAGCCGCTTTTTAGCACCTGCCACGCAAAGCCTGCGCTTCTTACGCGAATATTTCACACCAGACAGTGAGCTGTTCATCCACAAGGACCGGCTGCGCTGGCTGGTACGCTATAAAGAGGAAGAATTCTACGTCAACATCGATGAGGTTAAAAAACCGGATTTGGGGTTTTTTCTGGAAGTCAAATCGCGCACCTGGAGCCGCACCGACGCTCAGGAAAAAGCGGCCTTGATTGCCGAGTTGATCACCTTACTGGGAGCAGACCCGCAAAAAACCGTCACCCAAGATTACGTCGAAATCGTCAATCACATCCTGAAAGGTTAAACGATGCAAGCTGAACACCTGCGTAAGCTTTTTCAGTATCATTTCGATATTAATCAAAAAATTTGGGACGAAATCATCACCCAACTAAGTGATGACCAGTTCACCAAACAGCTGCCATACTCCGTCGGATCGGTGCGCAACCAGATTGTTCACATGATTGATATCGACAAGGGATGGTTTAGAACCCTGCAGGGTGAACGTTGGCCCGGGACATCCAATCCGGCTAATTTTCCAGATCGAGAAAGTGTGCGGGCATATTGGGATCAAACCATCACCTTTATGAAAGAAATTCTCAACCGGGTGGAGGATGAGACGCTGGAGTCCATATTTCCTCCAGCGTCCCCTAATCAAGTCTGGCAGCTGTACATGCACGTATATGGGCACGGCATTGACCACCGCGCACAGCTTTTATCGATGCTCAATCAGTTGGGTGTTGAAACCATTGAACAGGATTATGTCCTATATCTTTTTGGTGGGACTTGGCCATCCAGAATGTGATCCGTGATAGTTGAATCTCGGAAAAGCCCAAACTAGCCTTCCCGCAAATCTTTTCGCATCTCTAGGCTGAAAACCAGCGTTCCACCGGATCAGTAGAGCGAACAACGTTCATCCCCGCTTGGGCAAAGCGTTCAAAGGCCGCGTCGGCTTGCTCTGTGTAATCCATCCCGGGAACGACCACCGGGGAAGTACAGTCCTCCAGTAAATAAATCTTTTCAGCCAAAGATGGATCTTCACCTTTAATGTCCTCAAGCAAATCAGAAATCGTGGCGGCAACACAGTGACTTTTGGCCTGCCCTGCGATCAGAGTGACATCAAACTGCTGTAATTTTTTCAGAAATTTCTGGTTGTGAAAGCCAATCTGTTTTCCTTGGGAATCGGTGGTCACCTCTGGTCCGATGACAGAATAATGCTCGGTAAAAGGATTGGTCCCCTTAACCTCAAAATCTGGCTGGCTGTAGCGTGCAATGCTGTGAAAAAAGACCGCTTCTTCAACGGATGAAACCAGAGCGTGCCCAACACCCCCAAGCATGGCATGGTAAGGCCAGATCGTCAGTTGGTATTTTCCAGTTTTTGCCAGTTCAGCCACATAGTGTTGTAAATTGGCCTGCGCATCATTTAGAGTGACCCCCAACGCCTCAGCCGCAGCTGGATTGAACCGCCACTTCCCAGATTGGATATCTTCCACCGATACCAGCGTAAAAGCCTCGGGATGATTTCCGGCTTGATCCACCAGGTAGATCGCATGGAAAATTTGAATGGCCTGGTGGGTATCCATGGTAAGGGTAAATTCTGTAATGCGTTCGAGGTTGTGGTAGATAAATCGGCAGAGCCGGTCGTTATCTTCCACTGCTGCCATACCCGACCGTCCGGCAACAAACAGTTCAAAATCTGGGCTGCAGAAGGTATTCTGCACATCTACTAAAAACAAGTTAACCTTACACACATCCTTACTGACGGGCTTCAGATTGTATTGCTCCGCCCATAAACGGGCTTGCTTAGCGCGCTGCTCGTAAGGCACTTTCCATACTTTCCCGACCTGATCGGAAGTATAAAATTTAGGGAGAGGAAGAGAGCGAAATCGATCCATTGTCACCATAATCCTAATTAATTCCATGTTCATAATATTGGATCAAACCCTGCTTCATGTCCCACAGCTTTTGGGTCACCGAGACGTGATAATATGCGGATTCACCAATCGACACACTCCGGGGTCCAGCTTGCTTAAGTCGCGCTGGCGTTGGGAGCGCATCTCATCAATCGAAGGCGTTTGATATACCTGCTTTCCTTGCTGATATACAGGCAGCAGAAGGGGTTCGATCATGCTGATTTTCTCTTTTTCCAGCGACCGCTGCATCGATGCTAAGGACGGGTGGCGCATGACCAGTGGATCGTAACCCTCCACTCTTTCATCGTGCAAGGCAATCAGGTCCGCTGTCGCTTTACCGCGTTCATCATACACCCGCCAAAGTCGTTTGTTGCCTGGGATGAGCGTTTTCTGCGGGGTCTCCGAGAGTTTAATCGCTGGAATCCAGTCCCCGTCATCTTCTAAAGCCACCAATTTGTAGACCCCATCCAAAGCGCCATCCCCTTTAGAGGTGATCAGCCCGGTGCCGACCCCATAGGCCAATCTATCCAAGAGGGCATTCGGTTCCACCCCGTAGCGCTCCGCCTCCTGCTGAATCTGTGCGGTAATCTGCCAGATGGCCAATTCATCCAATTGGTTTGAAAGCACAATTTTTGCATCGAGAAAACCGGCATCGTTGAGCTGCTTTGCCGCGTGGATACTCAAGTATGCCAGATCACCCGAATCTAATCGGATACCGACCGGTTGGTGGCCTTTATTGCGCAGTTCCTCAAATACCCGGATCGCATTCGGCACTCCGCTCTCCAATGTGTTGATCGTATCGACCAATAAAATACAGTCGTCAGGGTAAATTTCCGCATACGCCCGGAAGGCATCCTGTTCCGTTCCGCCAAGCGCCAGAAACACCTGCACCATACTGTGGGCATGGGTCCCTTTGGGTGGAAAGCCCAGCACTTGGGAAATACCCACATTAGAGGAAAAATCTGCCCCGCCGATCAAAGCTGCTCTGGTACCTGCAATTGCAGCCCGCTCTTGCGCCCGCCGTAAACCAAATTCCATCAACAACTGGCACCCGCTGCTTTCTTTCATACGAGAGGCTTTGGTGGCCACCAGGGTCTGGTAAGTCAGGTGATTGAGCAGTGAGGTTTCAAGAATCTGAGCCATGGCCAAACCACCTTGAACCACAACCAGGGGTGTGTTGGGGTGAACTACCCGGCCTTCTGGCACAGAATATAAGACAATATTCTCAAAATTCCCGTGCTTGGAGAGCCATGCAAGAAAATCATCGGCAAAAAGCTGTTCACCGGTCGCGCTGCGTTGATTCTTTAACTGTTCGAGTTCAACCTCACCAAAGGTCGCTTCTCCCATCCAATCCAGCAGCCACTCCAGGCCAGCATTGATACAGTAGCCTGATTTATGTGAGCCATAATCTGGATAATCGCGGAAAAAATAATCGAATTGGGCTTTTTTCTCATGCAAGCCAACCCGATAATACAACTGTGCCATGGTCAGTTGGTATTGGTCGGTGAACAAGATGCCTTCAGCAATCTGTTTCTGCGCGGTTTTCATTATCACTCTCCCTGGAATAATCAGAAAACAACAAAATGATTCATCCAAAATCTATATGGGGACCATTTGCCTCATTTTGTTTGGATCGAAACACCCTTTCAATTAATTATACCGCCGTTGGCATTCACAGTTCTCAAAGGCCAGCGTGATAAAATAAGCACCAACGCCATAATAGAACGGAAAACAGTTGAATGAGCAATCGATTAGATTTTGCAGAAAAACTAGCCCAAAAAGCCGGGGAAACACTAAGCCAATATTTCAGACTTGAGGGAGTGGATGCAGACCTAAAAGAGGATAGAACCATCGTGACCAAGGCTGATTTGGCCGCCGATACCCTCATCCGACAGGAAATCGAGGCCGCTTACCCACAAGACCTGATCCTGACCGAAGAGACCAACCAGATCGAATTAAACCCAGACCGCCCTTTGTGGGTGATCGACCCGCTGGATGGCACCACCAACTTCAGCCTTGGTTTGCATACTTGGGGGGTTTCCATAGCCTGCCTGGTTGCCGGCTATCCAGAGATCGCGGCACTCTACTTCCCACTCTTTCAGGAACTCTATTCAGCCAGGCGCGGGCAAGGTGCAACCCTCAACCACCAGCCGCTGAGTATTAACCCCCGTCATACACGGCAATCCACTTCATTCTTTGCCTGCTGTTCACGCACTTTTCGGAAATATGACGTCACCCTGCGGTACAAAACCCGCATCCTCGGGTCAGCGGCGTATGATTTTTGCATCGTCGCCCGTGGAGCGGCGATTGCTGGATTCCAGGCCACAACAAAAATTTGGGATATCGCAGCAGGCTGGCTTTTAGTGGAAGAAGCAGGGGGATTAGTTGAACTCTATGGGGGCGGCTCTCCTTTTCCCTATCTGCCTCATGGTGAATATATCAATAAAACCTACCCGACGATGATCTCAGCTAATCCAACCATCGCCGAGAAATTAAGGACCGGCATCAAAAAAAGACCTTAATAGTAGCATCATTTTGAATTCTCACTATAATGGAAGGAAGGCTTGAAACCTATTCATCATGATTTTACAATGCTAATCTCCCACAAAATAGGTGCTCCAATCCTATAATAAAAATAATCATTACAGATGCAACAAGGAGATCTTCTTGACTGACCATACAACTCGCAATCTAGGGCCCAATGCGGCGAAGGGGCCTGGAGTTCAATTAAAACCTGGTCAGGTTCTGATGGACCGTTATGAAATCCAAGACATCATCGGTGTCGGCGGAATGGGTACGGTGTATCGTGCCAGAGATACAAATTTTAAAGCCATCCGGCTCGTGGCGATCAAAGAAATGATCAGCCAAATTAGTGACCCGCTTGTGCGGAAAAAAATCTATCTAAATTACGAACGCGAATCGAACATCCTCGCCACCCTCCGGCACCAATCCATACCAAGAATCTACGACTATTTTATGCGCAACGACCGGGCTTATCTGGTCATGGAACTCGTGCATGGACGCGATTTGGATTCGATCCTGGCTGAAGTGACCAATTTCTTGTCCGAAGCACAGGTCATCTCGTGGGGAATAGAACTATGTGACGTGCTGCATTACCTGCATTCCAGCCAGTCGGAACCAATTATCTTCCGGGATATCAAGCCAACCAACATCATGATCACACCACAGAACCACGTAATGCTGGTTGATTTTGGGATTGCCAAATTATTCGATCCCAAAGAGAAAAACACCATGATCGGGACACAAGGCTACTCTCCTCCCGATCAGTACCGCGGCGAAGCCACCCCAAAAGTAGATATTTATGCCCTGGGTGCCACACTTCACCATTTACTCACCCTGCGCGATCCC
>JARROY010000057.1:0-17469 GCA_037383445.1 Anaerolineales bacterium
CGGGTATAACCAATTCGCAACCGGCGCTGAAGCATCGAGATCGAAGCCCGTTTTCTTTTGCGCACCAGTTCAACCGCCTCGTTGTAGATAGGGTCTTCTTCCTCTTGCTCTTCCATCTCTTCCCAGATAGCCTTTTGCTTTAGCGGGATTCCGGCTGGAGGCGCATCGGCTGGTGCCCCGGTCGAGACCGGGGCCATGGGGGCTGTTCCGGCAAATGCCCGCCAATACTGGACGGCGCGCAAGATTTCCGAATCGGAGACGAAGACGCCCTGCAAGCGTACCGGGGCCGGGGCATCTGGGGCCTGGAAGAGCATGTCGCCGCGCCCGAGGAGCCGTTCTGCACCGGGTTGGTCAATAATCACGCGGCTGTCTGTACCAGAAGCCACAGCAAAGGAAATTCGAGCCGGAAAATTGGCTTTGATCAGTCCCGTCACCACATCAACGGAGGGGCGTTGGGTAGAGATGATCAGATGGATGCCGGTAGCGCGTGCCAACTGCGCCATCCGAGTGATCAGGCGCTCCGTCTGGTCTGGCGCGATCATCATCATATCGGCCAATTCATCAATTACCAAAACCAGGAACGGGAGTGGAGATCTTTTTTCAGCGGCGGCGCGTTTGTTGTAATCCATGATATTGCGCGCCCCGGTGTCAGCAAATTTTTGGTAGCGGCTGTCCATTTCACGCGTCACCCACTGCAGGACGCCCACCACCCGTTCAATATCCGTAACCACTGGGGCGAGCAGATGGGGAATTCCATTGTAACCGGTCAGTTCCACCCGCTTGGGGTCCACCATAATGAAACGCAGGGTATCCGGTGTGTTTTGCAACATCATGCAGGTGATGATCGCATTGACGCACACCGATTTACCGGAACCTGTCGCCCCAGCGACCAGAAGATGAGGCATCCCGGACAGATCGGCCGCCACGGCATTTCCAGCCACATCTTGCCCGAGGGCAAAACGTAAAGGCGAGCGCAAGCGGCGATAAGCAGAGCTTTCTATCACGTCCCGGAGGGCCACCAGCGAAATTTCCTCGTTTGGCACCTCAATCCCGACATACCCTTTTCCTGGGACAGGTGCCTGAATACGGATACGCTGGGCGGCGAGAGCCAAAGAAAGGTCATCGGCCAGAGAAGCGATCTTACTCACCCGGACACGCGTCCGGCCGCTGCGGTTCTCGACAAAATCGGGTTCTACACCATATTGGGTAATGGTTGGGCCGCGGTTGATCTCCACCACATGGGCCGGGGCACCGAAAGAGGCCAGGGTTTCTTCAATCAGTTTCGCTCGTTGACGGTCGTATTCGTCATCGAAATCAATATCTGCCCCCGCTTCCAGAATATTTTCGATTTTTGGCAGCACCCAGTCGTGCCGCTCGGTAAGTGCTTGAGCCAATGGGGAAAGCTGTTGGGCCGTCCCATGGGTTGGATTGGGCGAAGGCTGCCCAGTCATCTGTGGGACTTCCGGCTGAGGCGAAGTCTGCGGTACAAAAGGCTCAACTTCCGAGGTGGGAGCAGTCCTTGTCTGCCGCTCATGTCTAGCAGCCCTGCGCTCATCCCAGGCATCCTCAATGCGGAGGATCAGCGGCGGTAGCCAAGCAAACAGATCAATAACCGGCATATCCAGGGTAAGCGCAAGACCAATAATAAATCCGGCCACCAACACGACCACCAAGCCCACCATCCCCAAACCGCTGTTCAGCATCAGCATCAGGGCTGCGCCTAAGCGTCCCCCTCCTTTACCTTCTTCCGCGATGGCATATGCCGCGCTTCTTTCAGCCGGTGAAATAGTGACATGCATCGTGATTAACAGAACAACAAACAAGATCATGAGGCCGATCAAACGCTCCAGGTTTGGCTGCGGCACGTTCTCGAAGTTGCGGGCGACCAGCCATCCGCCTATAAATATCAATGCGATTGGGAAGACGTACACCCCCCAGCCAAACGCACCCCGCCATAGGCTGACCCATGCATTGGTTACCCCACTGCGGTTGGGAGAGAGTAAGCTGAGCAAGGTCAGAATCCCGACCAGGGCCACCACGATGCCGGTAATATCCAGCTTGCGGTCGAGAGACATCCCTTCGGCATCCTGCTCCTCCGGTGGAACCGATGCGCGTGACCTTTTTGGCGGTTCAGGCGCAGGCTTTTTCCTCATCAGTCCGGATAACCGGTTGACAAGATTTTTTGAGCCTGTGCTCTTTTTTCTGGACGAACGCAAGCGCATCTTTGAAAGCAAGTAAAACTCAACAACTCAACAAGGAATCCAGGTTTTCATCTAGATCTAAATTTGTTCCTAATAGGTTCGATTCCTTCACATTGACCACAAAGATGGCAAGTTTGATTATAGCATATCTGTTCTGTAACAAGTAATCGATAAGACGACCGGTTTGGCAGGCATCTCAGAAAGCCAAATGGCCGTTCTGGGATAACTTAAGGTAAAATCTATTTCACATCTCATACTCACAAAGGATTGCTCTTGTTTGAAATTGTTTTTCTCGGCACATCTGCATCTGCTCCGTCCATCCATCGCGGGCTGACATCACAAATTGTTAAACATAATGAATTCCGCTTTATGATCGACTGTGGTGAGGGGACACAGCGCCAAATTCTCAAATCGGGAATCGGATTCAAGCGTCTGAACAACATCTTGATCACGCACGGGCATTTGGATCATATTCTGGGTTTGGCGGGGTTGTTTTCCACCCTCTCCCGCTGGGAAACGATTGAAGAGATCACCATCCACGGCGGTAAATATGCCCTGGAGCGAATCTTCAATCTACTGTACGGTGTTCAGATCGTTCATCCCCACAAGAGCCAGATCGAGATCAATTTAAATGAAATTTCACCAGGAATCATCTTTGAAGAGGAAAATTTCAGCGTGACTGCTTTTTCGGTCAGCCATCGCGGACCGGACTGCTTCGGATACTTGTTTGAAGAGAAACCACGCCGGCCCTTCCTGGCTGAAAAAGCCGATCAATTAGGCGTACCCTTTGGCCCTCAACGGCGGGATTTGGTCAATGGACTCCCGATTACCCTGCCTGATGGACGAACCATTCATCCCGAGGAAGTGCTGGGGCCAGAAAAATCCGGCACACGCCTGGTACACGTTGGCGATACAGGCCGAACAGATAACTTGTTGGAATACTGCCAGGGAGCAGATACGCTGGTGATCGAATCAACTTATCTGCGTAAAGAAGAGGACATGGCTCAGCAGTTTGCTCACCTGACGGCGGCTCAGGCAGCCTCCCTGGCAAAAGAGGCAGGGATCAGCAACCTAATTCTAACGCACCTCTCACGCCGATACCGGGAACGAGAAATTTACCAAGAGGCCCAGGAGATCTTTCCCAATACAATTGTCGCCAGAGATTTTGATGTTTTCCAGATTAAAAAAGGGGAATGCGTCAAGGTTGAGGAATAACCCGCAGGGGGATTTGTGTCCCAACTGGGAATCCACAAACTTCGTTTCCAACCATCACCAAATCAGATTGTCCCGCTAAACACGAATTGTTTTCTTTTTCATACTTTTAGCCAGCGCGGCTAAATCGGCTGGACGAACTGATCGTTCCAAAATGAGTGAGAGTCCGGAGGTATCGTCCTTCGCTAGGTTTTCCCCCGCAGAAAGTAAGATCAGATGAGTGTCTGCCAGTCGGCGGCAGGCTTTGATCTGACGCAATACCACCTCACCTGGAATATCTGGAAGATGCATGTCCAGGACAATTAGATCTGGTGTTGTAAAGGTCAGTTGAGCCTGTGCGCGGGCTCCAGTTGTAACAGACTGTACCTGAAACCCAACCCCGTCTATGGCTTTTTTATAACGACGAGCTTGTTCAGAATTCCCGATAATTATCAACGCAAAAGGTTTCATGATGAACCTCACAGATACTACTAATGGTAGCAGTCTGTATATGATTAAACCTATTTTTGCATAAAAAGATGCGTAAATCAGTACCTATGTCCCATCTCTAACCTGCCTTTAATCTTTATCAGCCTTAGCTCATAAATGCCCAATCATCATAGCATTTAGAACTTTTGTAATATTTTGAAGAATGTCTGCGTCAGAATTACGATTTGACGACACTATAGTAAAGGAGCAATAACATGGATGAAAATGCTATTTCTAATGCCTTGAATATGATCCCTTACGGATTTTATGCCGTTACCAGTCGAGCAGGTGAAGACCGCAATGTCATGGTGCTGAATTGGTTTTCTCAAGTTTCATTTGAACCCCAGCATGTTGTGATCGGATTACAAAACTCTTCTTACACGATGGGTTTGGTCAAGAAAAGCAAGAAATTAGTCCTCAACATCTTCCGGAAAGAAAATGCCAACGAGATTAAAATATTTTCCAAGAGCCGAAAAAAGGACCCGGATAAATTTCAGCAGGCAAATTTCACCGATGCCCCGGTGACGGGGGTGCCAGTGCTTAACGAGGCTGCTGCATACTTGGAATGTGAGGTGATCGATATGATTGATACCGGGGCAGGCCATAGGAAGGTGAAGCCTCCGACACTCTCACCTTGGTAGATTTGGGATGGAGCTACGCGGGTTAATAGCTTTTCAACAAAACACACTGTCCACCGGATGGAATCCTATTCTCATTCGGAATGAATTAAATTGCAGTATTTTAAGTAAAAAGACGCATCATAATGATGCGTCTTTCTATTGTTCGAATCACTCTAATCTAGTGAGATGCGGATGGGTTGTTTATGAATCTGGTAACTTCCCTTCTGAGCCATAACCTGAGACACAAATTTCTCCGGGATATCTACGAGGGTATATTCTTTTTGAATGCTGATCTTTCCTATTGAGCGACCTGGGATGTTTGCAAAAGCGGCAATTGTCCCGACCACATCGTTGGGCCGAATTCCGTGGCTTTTACCTTTGCTGAGTGTCAGCCGAACCATTCCTGCTTCATGGGACTTTTCAGCCTCATACCGACGTTTACCTCCAGATAGGCTGCGCTCTTTGTGCCTTGTATTACGAGAACGTCGAGTACGCACGTCTTGCATTTCCTCAATCGGACGCTGCTTTTCCTCTGCCCGGGCCAGTTTGAGAGCCACTGCAGCGATTTCCAGTGGATCATGACCCTGATCAACCAGTTCCGCTACAATTTCCTGTTCTCGCTTACAGCGACCACGCCGCAGCCAGACATCTACATTTGTCAGCAGGTCTTCTTCCCGCTTTTGCAGAATTTGTTCGGGGGTAGGTATCTCTGCCCTTGAGATTGTCTTTCTTGTATATGATTCCAATTTCCGGATGCGGAATTCTTCTGCCGGGGTGACCAGGCTGATGGCCGTGCCAGTTTTTCCCGCCCGACCTGTGCGCCCAATCCGGTGAACATAGCTCTCCAAATCATTTGGCAAATCAAAGTTGAACACATGCGAGATATCTTCGATATCCAGGCCGCGGGCAGCAACATCTGTGGCAACCAAAACCTTGGTCTGCCCCAGGCGGAAGCGGTTGAGCACCTGGGTGCGAATCTCTTGGCTGAGGTCTCCATTCAACGCTTCAGCCGGAAAACCGCGCCGGATGAGTTCGTTGGCCAGATCACCCGTATCAATACGGGTCCGGGCAAAGATCAAAGCGCTGGTGATCGGTTCAACTTCAAACAAACGGGTCAGTGCTGCTAGTTTATCCTCAGGGTTAACCAAATAGTAACGCTGTTCAATGGCTGCCACGGTCAGTTCTTTACGCTCTGTTTGGACTATTTTTGGATTACGCATATAGCGGTTGGCGGTTTGGCGGATTCGGTTGGGGATCGTTGCAGAAAACAGCGCGGTCTGCCGTTCTTTGGGCGTTTCGCTTAGAATGGATTCGATATCCTCGATAAAACCCATACTGAGCATTTCGTCCGCTTCATCAAGAATGACTGTGCGGACAGCGCTGAGGTCAAGCTTATTTTGCCTGATCAGATCTAGAAGGCGGCCTGGAGTACCGACGACAATATCCACCCCCTGATGGATTTTATGCAGCTGCCGCTGATAAGATTGACCACCAAAGATGGGCACAACCCGAACATTTTTACTTTTGCCATAATGGAAGATTGCATCGGCAACCTGCATGGCAAGTTCGCGGGTAGGCGCAACGACAAGCCCCTGGATTTGAGCCTTCTCAGGGTCCAACGCATGAATCATTGGGAGGGAGAAAGCAGCCGTTTTGCCAGTGCCAGTTTTAGACTGTGCCAGCACATCTTCGCCTGCCAGCATCAGTGGGATTACTTCTGCTTGCACCTGGGTTGGAAGCTGATACCCCAACTGGTGAACGGTTTCAACCAGCTGTGGGTCTAACATTAATTGAGAAAAATCACTTGTCACAAAATACTCCTATTGGCGTTTTGATCTTTTTTACTATCTTCGATCACTATCTCAGCCATACCCCCACAAGGATAACCCTGATGCCCAAGAGAAACTGTAAGCGCCTTCTGATGTTATTTCTGCCCAACCCAACCTGGCGCGGGCACCTGAAAATTTATAAAACGATTTCCGTTCTGGTTATATTGCAAACCAACGCAGCAGTATATCATACATTCCAGATCATAAGCAGGCAAATTTTTGCCGAAGAAAGTCCATCTGCCAGGTTTGTCCGGTATTTGCACGTTATTTGTGTTGGATTGCACAATTTTAAAATCTATGGTAAATTTTATCTACCTAAATACCCACACACACGGAGTGAAGAAAATAAATGGTCGCAAAAATAATTCCTGATATCGTGATTGGAAGGTTGCCAATCTACCTGCGCGCCCTGACCCGCATGTTCCAGAAGGGACGGCAGGTCACCTCCTCGCAAGAATTGGGGGAGAGATTGGGCATATCGGCAGCTCAAATCCGCAAAGATTTATCCCAGTTTGGCGAATTTGGGAAACAAGGCACGGGTTACAATATCGAGTTTCTCATCCAAAAAATCCAGGAGATTTTGAAGGTGGATCGCATTTGGGATGTAGCTGTGATCGGTGCCGGTGATGTCGGTCATGCGGTGGCAAACTACGGAGGATTCCAGCATAGAGGCTTTAAAATTGTTAAGATTTTTGATAATGACCCGGATAAAATTGGGACGGAATTTAACGGAATTAAGGTTCTCGATATTGCTAACGTAGATAAAGAAATCAAAAAAGCAGGTCTCAAAGTTGCCATGCTGACTGTCCCGGCAGAAACAGCCCAAGAAGTTGCAGACCTATTGGTTAAAGCTGGAATTAAGGCCATCTTGAATTATGCACCGGTTAGCTTAACTGTGCCGCAGGGTGTACGGGTGCAATACATTGACCCGGCCGTCCACCTGCAAAACATGACCTATTATCTGGACTAACCTGCGATTGATCAAAACTGAATTTCGGAATCAAAAGACCTTCCAATTTACCAAGGTTAACTAAAAGAAACCGCCCCTGTTAGGTGGTTTCTTATTTAATCGTGGTCGAACTAAAAAATCACCCTTCCCCGATCAGAACAATTTCAATATGCTGGTTGAGAAACTCTGGACGCGGCGCTCCTGCCATATGGGTAAACTGGCCAAACGTATATCCCCCCGCAATCATGACTTCCTCTCCAAGCTCCTCACGGATGGCTGCGATATCCGCACCCTCATAACCCTGGAAAAGTATTTGCCAGGAAACATCTGCCATCACTAGAGCCAATTTAGGAAGCGCGCCACCAAGGTTTTCGAGCGCAGTTTTGGCAGCAAGACGCGCCGCTTCAACACACTTTTCCCGGCTGCCAACCATTAAATGGCCAACATCGTTTTCCTGCAATTCGACACTCATCCGCAAACTGCCATCGGCTTCAACCCGCAGCGGAGTTCTTACCAGGAGTGGTTGACCATCCCGTTCGATCCCTAATGGATACAAACGAACCAGGGTATTTAATGGCGGAAAAGACCATTCTCTGACCTGCCGGCCAAATAGGTTGGCGTACCCTTCAACCGCTGGTTTATGATCTAAAGAACGAACCCATGGACCATGCACTTTGGTAATATCGAACGTAGCTCCAACAGGCTTCCAACCGTGGGCGGTACCAATACCCACCTTTAAATTTGGCCCAGAAAGGAAGGCGGCAGCCAACCCACCCGCACCAGATCGATTCCCTCCCAACTGGTGGGTACGGCCTAAGCGCACGTCTCCACCCGCCAGACACCCGGCGAGTTGATAACGCCCAGGGGGCAAATAATTGACCACCTCTTCATAATTTCCATTCATACCATCAGCTACAATTAAGAGCAGTCCTTTTTGCTCGCTTGTCAGGGAAAGCGAACTGATCGCCTCCCTTGTAACCCGGGCGCTGTTGTCGGAAAATCCGGGAAGCCACTCGGAAGCACACACGAGTTGATCATCTGAGAGGAGGGCGACCACAACCGACCGGCGGTGGCTGCCCGACTGGGTTAATTCACCAGATGTGCTAAAACCAATCATCGGCACATCCCCAATTTGGGTTTGAGCCGCATTAAAGATCGCTTGAAAGTCATACTCCAAGGACGCGATGATGACGGCAAAATCGATGCTGGCATTGCCCAGAGTAAGGCGCGCATTATACACTGCGTTGGAAACCGCTTCGCGCCCCTCTACAGAAAATGCCTGCCCAACCGCCACCTTGACCGGCATATGCTTATGCTCCTTCTTCCTCGGCTACCGGCACCGTAAACTGGAAGGTTGTGCCGCTGCCGTATTCACTTTCGAACCAAATCTTACCGCCCTGCATTTCGACCAAGTAACGCGAAATATTCAGACCCAGCCCGGTACCGGAGGCAGTATCTTTGCCTTCCTCTGTCCTAAAATACTGCTGGAATATCTTGCCTTGGTCTTCAGGCTTAATCCCAATTCCATTATCAATAACCTGAACATGGACTACCTGAGGTGCGCCATCGGGGTCCCACTGGTTGTTTGTCGGTTGGGCGCACAGGGTCACCTCTCCACCCTCGGGGGTATATTTGTTGGTGGGATTTATCGTTGGCGAGAGACATCGTGCTGCGAATAACTTCATCCACCACTTCAGGGAAAGCCACCGGCGAAAACTCAAGATGCAGGCGTCCTGCCTCAATGCGCGAGATATCTGCCAGGTCGGAAACCAGAGTCGCCATGCGTTGAGTATTAGATCGAATCGTATTGAGAAACTCCATCTGGGCTTCGGACACATCTCCGACGCTGCCCGCTGCCAGCAGATCGGCATATCCACGAATGGAAGTCATCGGGGTTTTGAGCTCGTGTGACACAAAAGAGACAAACTCACTCTTGGCCAGGTTGGCACGCTGTACCTCTGAATACAGCTGTGCATTTGAGATGGCAATACTGGCATGGTCACTCAGGCGGGTGAGAAAGTCGATGACACCTTCATCGTAATGCTCCAAAGATTGGCTTTCCAGCAGGATCAGGCCAATCACTTCTGCTTCCCGCCGGATGGGGACGACCAATTGGCTTTGTGCATTGTCCAACAAGGAAGAATCGGCCAATTCGGTGGGGTCGGCTTGGTATAAGCGTCCTTCTTCAAGCACCGCCGCTAAAGCGGGCAGATCTAAAGGCAGGACACCCGACTCGTACTGAGATACCTCGTATGAATACCCCTGGGACGCCATTACATGGAGACCATCTTCCACCAGAACTCCTACCAAACCCGACATCGAGCGAGATTGGCGCATCGCCCATTCAAGGGTGATCTGCATGGCTTTGGAAATATCTAAGGATGTGTTCAGTTCCCGGTCAATTCGCTGCATGACAGACAGCTCTTCAACACGGTTGGCCAGCTCCTGGTCTGTCTGCATATACAGGCGTACATTCTCAACCGCCACTGCGGCCTGCCCAGCAAAGGCATTCAACAACTCCTGGTCGTCGGAAGTGAAAGGCATTTTGTTCTTTTTGTTAATCACTTCCAAAACGCCGATCACACTGCCTTTGTAGAGCATCGGCACCACCAACATACCTTGGGTGACAAAACCAGTTTCCTGGTCTGGTGTGGAATTCCAGTCAGGGCTTTGTTCTACATTATTGACGATCATCGGCTGCATGGACCCGGCTACTTTGCCGGCCAGACCAACGCCCAGGGGCTGGCGGCTGCCAAGAAACTCATCAGCCACCGGTCCAATCACCACCTCATAGACCAATTCTTGTGTCTCAGGATCCACGAGCAGCAGGCTGCCTGCCTCACAATTTAAAATCTCCACCGCACTGCTCATAATGTCTTTAAGCAAGGGATCAATCTCTAGGGTGGAAGTCAGCCCACGGGTGACCTCGTTTAAACTGGCAAGCTGGCGCGCTCTGGTCTCGGTTTCCTCCAACAGGCGTGCTTTCACTATCGCACCTGCAGCCTGGTCGGCAATCGCCTGCAAAATATTGTATTGGTCCTCGGTGTAAAGAATGGCAGGGTTGTAGCTGCCCACCGCAATCACGCCAATCACTTCCGCACCTGCATTCAACGGTACGCCCATCCAGGCATAGATGCCCTTTTTATTGGGGATACTGCGCCGGTTGCGGCATTCTTGCTGGTAATCATCTGTGATGATCGGCCTGCGCAGCTGGAGCACCTCCCGTTCAAGCCCATAACCAAGAGGGATGATTTCATTTTCCAGTTCAGAGATGCGGTCATCTTGCTGAACCAGAAAGACATGCCGCAGATGATTGGTTGCCTCGCTGAACAAGGTGATATTGAAATCATCTACCGGGATAACCTGTCTGGTCTGGGCATAGATCAACTCCAAGATATCATCGAAATTAATGGTGACATTAATTCCCTTTGCCACGCGAGTTAACACATTCATCTCATGAACACGGCGGTCTTTGTCTACCATGACCTGAGCCCGCTCAATTGCAGTCGCAGCATGGACAGCGATTGTGGATAAAAATTCCAAATCATTCCCGGTATAGCGTTCTCCAGAAGCACGCGGACCGAGCGCCAGCCAGCCCGAGAGACGCTCCTGCCCCGGTAAAGCCAAGAAAAGCTGCGCACCTAACAAAGCCAGCCTCGCTCGTTCGTTTTGCAGCTCTTGCGGGAGCGTATTTTGCAAATCAAGGAAGAAGGTAGTGCGCTTGCTGGAGAGACGGTGAACCAAACCGCTGTTCCTGGGGAAGCGAATATCTGTGGTTGGCCGCCCATCTTCTCCGTCTGTGGGAACATAGCGGTCAACTAAGGTGTCATAGACGTAAATATGCAAACGCAAAGGCTCAAGATGCTGGTTTACATACTCACGGATCAACCCGGCAATGGCGGAGAGTTCCACCGTTTGAGAAATTTGGTCGGCAAAAGCCTCCACGTACTGTTGATAAGCACCTTCTCCCCGAAAGAAGATTGTATCCAGCATTGTCTGGACCTGTTTGCGGAATGGGTTGATCATCAACGCCAGAATAAAGACCACTCCCCCGATCAGGAATGGGCTATCGACGGTGACCAAATCGTTGATGAGGATGCTCAACCCGCTGATCAATGCAGCATAGCCAGCACCGGCCAAAATTGTCAGCAAGGCATACACCAGCGTCCGGCTGATGAGCAAATCCGTATTCACAACGCGGTATCTTAACACGGCGTAGGCAATCGATAAGGGGAATAAAACCAGTGGGACAACCGCAACCACCTGGGGAATTTGCAAACCATCCAGCGGGATGATCTGCCCCAGCAGATAAACCGCCAAAGGCAGTAAGGACAAACCGCTGCCCCATAGTACAATGCGAGATTGTTCTAATTCTACCGGAGAGGCACTAACATACCGGCGCACAACCATCCCGACATAAAACGCCAGCAAACACAGCCCGACAAAAATCCATAGGGGCTGCCATGATTCTGCGAGTTGGAAAGGAAACGTGTAATTTTGCAAGGTATAAACGGCTTTCCCTGCCAGCCCGAACCCCACCAGATATCCCGCCCAACCAAGGTAAGGATAACGGCTGTATAAGCGGTACTTTGTTGGGAAAAGCATCAAAAAGTGAAGCAAAGCCCCTCCGGAGATGCCCATCGAGAACAGCCAAAAAATAACCATCCGATGGGAACTCCACAGATCGAACCTGGCCGCCAGAGCCAAAGCCAATGAAGCGGTCAGGACTCCAAAAACCCGAGCAGATGGATCATCCAGATGAACGCGCACAGACCAAAACCCTGCCCCAAGAAAAACTACAGCTAAAAGATACGGCAGAAAGAAATATATCAGCTGCTCATAGGTTGAAAACTCACCGAGGGTGACTGTTTGGGTTAGCTCATGCCCGCTTCGAGCCTGGAGGAACAGTTCTACCTGATCCCCTACCTGAACCTGTCCCAGAACCTGCTGCAAGTCTTGAACGTTGCTCACATCCTGATGATTTATGGCGACCAGCTCATCCTGTTGCGGAATCTCATCTCGATAGGTTTGCTTTTCCCATCCATATTGCGGTGGCTGGACATTGCCGATCACCATGGCAGGATCCACGAAAAAACCCAGAGAAGGCTGCTGAAACCAGTTCAACGCCAAGACCGCAGCCAAGATCATCAGAACCAGCACAAAAGCCTGAAAGCCTAACACCAAAAGGGGTGCAAGGCGATTCCAAAACTCTCTCACAGTGACCGCGGCAGGGCTGAATGTTTTTGCTTCATTCATATATATTAATTGTATGCAAGAGTCTTACCAGAAACAAGGTAAGTTCAATTGCATCTGAATGACAGATTCGTACGGCATCCCAAAAAGGAACCGAATTTTGTCTCCTCCGCTCCTTTTATCCCTTAAGTCCTACTTTTTTGCTGTTAAGACTGTTTTTTGATCTCAGAAAACTCGGCCGATTGTTCCACATAAGATAAGCTTTGGTGGCGGAAGTAGGTATTATACAACTCCGCATAATGCCCGCCGGCGGAAAGCAAACCATCGTGGTTGCCTTCTTCAATAATTTGCCCATTTTCCAACACAATAATCCGGTCTGCTGCTCGAACTGTGGAGAGGCGGTGGGCGATTAAAACGCTGGTGGTATTGTGCAAGATTAAATTCAACCCCTGTTGGATCTGCCATTCGGTAAAGGGGTCGATACTGGCAGTTGCCTCATCGAGGATGAAAATCGCCGGGTGCTGGACCAATACTCGAAGCAGAGAAACCAGCTGGCGCTGCCCCATGGAGAGGCGCCCACCGCGTTCTCCGACCTCTGTTTCCAGCCCATGCGGCAGGGTTTCCAGCCATTCGCCATCTCCAATCCTTTTGGCGAGAGATAAGATTTCTTCGTCTTTGGCATCCTGGTTGGCGTAGCGTATATTATCTACCACGCTACCCGAGAACAAAAACGGAATTTGGGATACAATCCCCAGCTGCTTGCGATAGTCAACCAGATCAAAGGAGCGGATATCCAACCCATCAATCAGCAGTTTGCCGGATTGGAATTCATAAAAACGCGCCACCAGCTTGGCAATTGAGGATTTGCCCGCCCCAGTATGTCCAACCAGAGCAATATTCTCACCCGGGTGAATATGGAGACTGAACTGGTTGAGAACTTTCTCCTGCTCGGTATAGGAAAAATCCACCTTATCGAAAATAATCTCGCCTTTTAACCTGGGCACCGGGTTTTGGCTGATCTGGATAACTTTCGGTTCAGCATCGATCAGAGCAAAGGAACGTTCGGATGCTGACAGACCTGATTGGAGCTGTGTCCAGAAAGAGGATAGGTTTAGCACGGGGAACCAGAAGCGATCCAAAGACTGCATGAATAAAAACCATGCGCCGATAGAGATTGTCCCTGCGGCAGCCTGCATCCCGCCGATATACAAGAGGAGTGCTGTGGCGAATCCCCCCAGGGTGTTTAGAGATGGAAAAACTGTGGACAGCACTAAGCCGCGCTGTAAATTTACTTTAAATGAGGTCCGGTTGGCGTCATCAAATTCACTGTAGATAGAATCTTCCTGCCGGAAGTTCTTCGCCACACTAATTCCGCTGACGGTTTCTTTGATCGCTGCGTTGACATTCCCCATGGCGCGCATCCCGCGGCGGGTCACCTTACGGGCAATACTGCGAAAGCCAGTCGCGACCAGGAAAACCACCGGCAGCGTGATCACCAGCCACACCATCAGTTGGGGCTCCGTGGTGAACAAGAAAAAAGCAACCAAACCGGCTTGCACCACTTGAGTGACTAAATCGGTCACCAAGATCACCACCTGGCCAAACTCCCGTGTATCCGAAGTGATCCGAGAAACGATTCTGCCGGAAGAAAATTCGTCGTAAAAAGAAAGATCGTGACCCGCGGCAGCCCGGAAAGCCTGCACGCGAATATCCATGATCACATCTTGTGTTACCCGAGCCAGCAGCCTTCGCCGCACCCAGTTTCCGGCCCAAGAAAATATTCCCGCCAGCAGCACCGCCCCACTCAAGATCCAAATCTGGTTAACTTGCATCTGCTGGCTGAGAGCGTCCACTGTACGGCTGACCAGAATGGGAACTGCCGCTCCAGAAACGGCAATCAACGCCAGAAAGAAAGCCACCACTACCAAGGGTTTTGAATATGCCTTGAAGTAAACGATAATCCGCTTGACCAATTCCCGGTCGGAGTATTGGCGGTCGTATGATTCTGTATCTAATCCTGAAAAGAATCCCATGAATGAATTCCTGTTCTAGTCGCTAAAAATTCTTCGATAGGCTTCCGAGGAAGCCAGCAGTTCTTCGTGTTTACCCACGGCTTCCACCCGGCCTTTGCGCATGACAATGATCAAGTCTGCCCAGCGAATTTGAGAAAGCCGGTGGGTGATAATGAACGTGGTTCGTCCTTTGGCAGCGGCATAGATCGCTCGCTGAATTTTGTCCTCGGTGGCACTGTCGATGGCACTGGTGGAATCATCCAAAACCAGAATACGGGGATCGGTTAGAAATGCACGCGCCAATGCCAGCCGCTGGCGCTGACCGCCAGACAAGGTCACTCCCCGCTCTCCGATCATAGTTTCATAGCCATCCTTAAATTCCATAATAAATTCATGCGCCTGAGCCGCCTTAGCAGCGGCGACGATCTCTTCGTCTGTGGCATCCTGGCAGCCAAAGGCGATGTTTTCTTTGATCTTGCGGGAGAAGAGGAAAATATCCTGCTCGATGATCGAAACCTGCTGGCGCAACGCCTCCAACTGCCAATCTCGCACATCAACCCCATCCACCAGCACCTGGCCTTCATCCACATCATAGGTGCGGTTAATCAACTTGACCAAACTGGTTTTACCGGTGCCCGTTTGACCGACCAAGGCCACGGTTTTACCCGGCGGGATAGAAAAAGACACCTGGTTAATCGCCGCATCTTCATCGTCATCATACGCAAAGCAAACATTTTTAAACTCAACCTCGCCGCGCATTTCCTGGGTGTAGCCGGAAATATTCTGGTCGAGATCTGTTTCTTTGTTGATCAGATCCAGGATACGGCGAGCCCCTGCAATGCCCAACGAAACCTGAGAATAAGCAAAGATTGAGGCAAAGGTTGGAAAGCCAAACAGCTGGAGCAGGCCAAAATAACCCACCACATCTCCAGCTGTGAGCAGACCATCTTTAAAGAGCAGCAGGGCGTGCAATAAACCCAGCGCTGTCATGACCCCTAACAACAGCAGAGGCAGATAGCGGGCTTCAATATCACCCTGGCGAACAGAAGCATCTCGAAAGCCTTGGGCATTTTCTTCGAAGAGCAAGATTTCATTCTTTTCTTGGGCCATCCCTTTAACGGTTTCAATGCCGTCAATGGCTTCCGCCAGCCGGGTATTAAGGGTGCCGAATGAACTGCGTACCCGGTTGGATACGGGTTTAAGTTCGGACAAATACTGCCAGACAAGAAAGAAATACAACACCAGGAAGACCAACGGGGTAGCAACGAGCGCCGGGTGATATTTGGGAGCCATAATGATCGGAAGTAATATAAAATTGGCCGACCCTATCACCAGATTTAGACCCGGGCTGAACATGAAATTGATCTCTCTCACATCGTTGGTCGCCCGCGCCATCGTGTCCCCAATCGGCTGCAGGTTGTGGAAGGTCATGCTTTTTCCAAGCAAGCTGACATACAGCTCTTCCCGGATGTTGCGCTCAAAGAGCTGACCCAACCACTCGGCGCTGAAGTTACGCCCAAACTGCAAGACTCCGCGCACTATCTGGGTCCAGACGATCGTCCAAACAAAACCAAGCAGCAAATCGCTTTTAGGCGGAGTTGCCATGATCGCATTGAACGCATTCCCGACGGCCACCGGGACGACAGCTGCCAGATAGGCATTCCCGAACGCGCCAATCAGAACCAGTACACCGATGTACCAATAGCGAACAAAATGCGAAAGAATCCAGCGGATTGGGCCTTTGCGATTGGTTGGGTAGCGGTTAGGCAGGGTAAATTCTGCTGGGAGATCGGGAGACAGCGAAGTACTGGTCATGGAAGTTCATCCGGGAAAGGCATTTTAGCTGCTAATTTATACGGGCCAAATTTAGGTAATGACTCAACTGGCACCCGCCGCATCCTTTCGTTATGAGTGGTGATCTTGTACGCATGCCCGTTGCGATGCAGTAGAGGGATCGCCCGACGCTGCTCATTGAACGTGTCGCGCATCACTTCTGAATGGTATCGGTAATTTTCAAATTCTTCCGGGATACGCTCAAAGATAAATTCAAAGGCAGCCAAAAACTGGCGCTGATATTCGCGATCCACGACCTGAAGATTGCTGATCACCCAACACTGCTCCTCGTATTCCCAATAGTAGGATAAACCTAGCAACTCACCCTGAGAATCGATATAAGGGAAAAAGGGGAACTGGCGGCAGGTCAGCCCGCGGAAATCACGCTGGCACAAATTTGGGCCGAGGCATTCCACCAAAATCATGGAGCCAGGGGTTTCTTCTTTAAGACGGGCAACTTCTTCGGCGGCTTCCTCCGGGGTATCCATGCAGTTTTCAGCTTTCCATTCAAACCACAAATCTGTGTTGGCTTTCAGGTAATCCCATTCTTCCTGGTACACGGTCGGCACTGCAACACAGATATCACAGCAAAACGGTTTACCGCCCTCGTTGTGTGGTGCACATTTTTTCCCGCAATCCAGTGAAGTGATTGGGGCATCGAACCTAGCATACAGCTCTTGGATTTCTTCAGGAGAAATGTACTTTTTACTCATAATTGGCAAGCATACCACATTATTAGATAATACCGAATACTGTCAATCTTACTCTAATAAACACACCCACAGGTCGTAAAACCATTCATGAACGGCCAAACCTAGCTCAAATATCCCATGGGGTGGTGTATTGATTCTTGCGGGTCTTCCTTTACTTTTCCAGGGGGTCGAGTTGGCATCCTGTTGCCATATCCAGACCCTACATCTGATCTTTAAATCTATGGTCACGATACACCCCAAAAAAATGCACTTGGGATACTCGACCACCAAAGTTATTATTAATTTGATGCATATTGGCCCATAGAATTTACCATCCCTCTTGTGCGATACCGGTAAACAGTGCAAACTGGTGTTGTTTATCCTCTTAATTGGCGTTTTCCTTAAGTTGCTCAATTTTACAAAACACTATACACTTAAACCGTCATCCATAAAAAACATA
>JARROY010000058.1:0-14791 GCA_037383445.1 Anaerolineales bacterium
GGCCTGGATAGTTTTGCAAAAGGACCTCCCATCAACGAAGCTAAACATTGAGCTAACGTAGGCTCCTGTGTTGACGTTGTCAAATCGAACCTCCATCGTTTGTTTTATCAAAAATAAAAAAGGCTGCCATAAATGGCGGCCCTTTCTATTTTTTTGTAAATTCAACTAGAAAATTAAATTAAATCTCCTTGTTTGTGAAATTATGCACATACTGTTGATTACAGTGTAGATGCAGACACCACCAATTAGTAGTTGCAGATGTCCTCCAATTCAAAGGACATCTGTCCCATTGTAAATCCCTCTAAAATGACACAAGATGCTGATGATTTAATTTGCATTTCAGAACCCACTCACGATTAATCAAATTATTTTTTTAGTTATAATTGTTTTGGTTGAAGCAGTCCGTATCAAAAACTACCATTAACTGGATACCATTTTAAAAAAGGCGAGTGAAATGGCCAAAAACAAATCCCCCAACAAGATACTAATCGTTGAAGACGAAATCACCCTTAATGAAACTCTGACATATAACTTCGAACAACAAGGTTACGAAGTAAAAACAGCGTTTGATGGCCATGATGCTCTAGCACTCGCGCGTAATTTTGAACCGGATATCATTATCCTCGATATTTTGCTTCCCGGAATAGACGGTCTGGAAATTACAAGAATCCTTCGAAAAGAATCCGGAGTGCCTATCCTGCTACTCACAGCACAGGGTGAAGAAATTGATCGTGTGGTAGGTCTAGAACTTGGGGCTGATGACTACATGGCGAAACCATTTTCAATGAGAGAACTAATTGCCCGCGCAAAAGCCCTGCTCCGAAGAGTAAAGTTAGACCAGCCGGATAGCCCAAGCCAACCCTCAGAACAACTTACATTTAATAATTTAATGATTGACGATAATAAACATGAGGTTCTACTTAACGGAGTCTCTTTGAAGATCAAACCCAAAGAGTATGACCTGCTCCTTTATCTTTGTACCAATTCTGGCAAGGTAATGACACGCAGTTTGATTTTGGAGAAAGTTTGGGGGTGGGATTTTGATGGTGGCACAAGAACAGTTGATGTTCATATCCGCTGGTTAAGAGAAAAAATTGAATCAGACCCCACAAATCCAACCAGGATTATTACCGTTCACGGCGTTGGATATCGTTTTGATGGATAAAGATGAAACATTATAAATTTCGTTGGCAGATACAATATTTTCTACTAATATTGCTTGTAATAAATGCAATTGCACTTAAATTGACCTTAGAAAACAAATTTTCTGATTTCTCAAGTGACTTAATCGAAAATCAATTAATCTCTGAAATCTATGTTTTTAAAAATTCAATTTTAAACCAATTGGGAAATTCTACTAGCACTGATGATCTCGATTCCTTAGCTCAACAATTGACAACTAATTCAAGTACCAAGCTATTTATCCTAGACCCTTCAGGGAACGTATTGGGAACTTCTGGCGACTCTCATGTTGGCAACTTTCAAATCACAGACTCAGAATTTCAAGAAGCGATAAATTTAGGGATTGGAATTTCAATCGAAAAAGATGATCAGAACGGGGTTCATTATTTTTCAGTTGTAACTCCGGTCGAAACTAACAATATCGGATTTATTTATTTAACAACTCAAACTGATCGACTATACACCACAGAAAAAATCATTAAGAATAGCATATTGGTTAATTTCATTCTGCTAAGTTTATTCATTCTTATCCCACAAACCCTATATACTTCGGCCATTAATAAACGCCTGGAAAACTTAACAAATATTATTAGAAATATAACTCAAAACTTTAAAATCCAGCTCCCCCCACCCCCAAAAGACAATCTTGAAAAAGCAACTGATGTGCTAAACCATTTGGCGGTCGAATTAGAATCAAAATTTAAAAACCTTGAACAAGACCAAGCCAGGATAGATGCCGTATTGTCCTATATGAACGATGGTGTCATGATTCTAGACCAATTCGGGTATGTTGTTTTTACCAACCTAGCTTTCCAAAAAATCTTTAACGTGGAAGGGGATCAAACAATCGGGCAAAAGATTAACCGAGTAATCCCCTATTACCAAATAATTGATCTATGGGAAGAATTCGAATCAACAGGTCTATATCAAGGATCGCTCATTGAACTTAGTGAATTTGGAAAATTAATTCAGGTCAATATCTTTCCCTTCGAGACCAACACAACAAAACAGTCCATATTAATATTCCAGGATTTAACCAAACTGAGACAGCTTGAAACTGTACGTCGAGATTTCATAAGCAATATATCGCATGAACTTAGAACCCCTTTGGCTTCTTTGAAAGCAATTGCTGAGACTTTACAAATATCAGCACTCGACGACCCCACCGCCGCAAGAAAATTTTTAGAAAAAATGGATACCGAAATCGATTCTCTCACCCTGCTTGTAAACGAATTATTGGAATTATCACGTATTGAATCAGGCCAGGTGCCGTTAGAAATGGTCCCAACTAGCGCTTGGGAAATCCTCTCAAACGCTTTTGAACGAATGAAAATTTTAGCCGAGAAAGAAAAAATTGATTTGACTGCCAAAAAACAAGAAGGACAATACTTCATCCTGGCTGATCCCCCTCGCCTAACTCAAGTACTCGTAAACATCATTCACAATGCAATTAAATTTTCTTCTAAGGGTGGAAAAATTAGATGCTCTTTACATTACCAGGAAGGTAAAGCAATATTTCGCATTCGTGATAATGGAATCGGGATTCCGAGAGAAGATTTACCTAGGATATTTGAAAGATTCTACAAATCAAGAAGGGTAAAAAAAGGAGCAGGCACCGGCCTGGGCCTTTCAATAGCTAAACACTTGGTAGAGGCACACGGGGGGGAAATCTGGGTTGAAAGTCAGCTGGGAGAAGGATCTACTTTTTACATTTCTCTACCAATTTTCAGCCAAAACTCTTAACAATCCCTTAACACAACCATCACTGATTATTAACCTATTTTTGCATTCCTGTTAATTTCGGGTTGTTATGATCTCCATATGAAAAATACTCAAATTTATGGAGGATTATTTACATGAAAATCAAGTTCCAAGCGATCTTGGTACTATTGGTTATCTCCACAGTTATTCTGGCTGGCTGTGGTGGTGGCGAAACAAATATCGCAGATAACGCGGCTAATAACACCCCCTCTGACGGTGCTATGATGTACTCCGGCGAACTGCTTGGTGCTGGTGCGTCTTTCCCAGCCCCGATCTACCTCGAATGGATCGCCGAATACACCAGCAATGTCCAACCCGATATGAGCATCAACTACCAATCCATCGGTTCCGGTGGTGGTGTTGAGCAGTTCATCGGACAGCAGACAGACTTCGGCGGCTCGGACGCTTTCCTCACTGATGAGGAATTCGCTGCTGCAACTGAAGCTCGAAGCTGTGAACCCGTTCATATCCCGACCGTGTTTGGTGCGGTGTCAGTCGGCTATAACCTGGAAGGTGTTGAAGGTCTGACCCTTTCCGGACCCGTCCTGGCTGACATCTTCCTGGGCCACATCAGTAGTTGGGATGATCCGGCAATCGCCGAGCTGAACTCCGGTGTAGACCTGCCTTCCGAGAACATCATCGTTGCCCATCGTTCCGATGGCTCCGGCACAACCAGTATTTTCACCACTTATCTAAGCGACGTCTCCGAGCAGTGGGCCAGCGAAGTTGGCCACGGCAAGGAAGTTGAATGGCCCGCTCCCAACTCTGTCGGTGGCGAGAAGAATGACGGCGTCGCTGCCCAGATCCAGCAGAACCCCGGTGCAGTTGGCTATATCGAGTTGTCCTACGCTATCACCAACGGCATCCCGGTTGCTGACATGATCAACGCAGATGGCAATGCGATCACCCCGACCCTGGAATCCACTGCGGCGGCCGCTGATGGCATCACCATCCCCGACGACCTGCGTTTCAACATCCTGGGTGTCGGCGGCCAAGGCTACCCCATCGCGGGAGCGACCTGGGTGCTGGCTTGGACTTGTGGCTACGACGACAACACTGCCGCTATGCTCAAAGACTACCTGACCTGGACGCTGACTGAAGGCGATGCTCTGGCTGAAGAACTGCTTTATTCCCCGATTGGCGCTTCCCTCGAAGCACGCGCACTCGAAAAAGTAGAGTTGATTAATTCAGGAAACTAAATAAATCTGATTACAGTTTTCCTTTTTGCATGGCCCGCAAGTGGGGCTAATAATATGCCCCACTTGCTTACACGCTTAAAAACAATACAGGAGGAAATATGAATTCTGATGCTAACGCACAACAAAAACCTGTAATGAGAATTAGAGGTAGCATCAATACAGATGTCTGGTTCCAACGTGCACTGGCTCTGGCTGGTGCAAGTGTACTGATAATTCTAGCTGCTATGCTCTTTTCAACGGCAGCAGATGCCTGGCCGGTATTTATGCACTCCGGCTGGTCATTCGTCACCAGCTCCGATTGGGATCCAGGCATTTCCAGAACTGAAATAACTGGTGACTACGGTGCTCTATCTTTCATAATGGGTACACTAATTACCTCCGGTATTGCTCTCGTGATTGCGGTTCCATTGGCAATTGGCTGTGGTCTTTATCTTACCAATGTTGCGCCGCCAGCAATACGCCGCCCACTTACCTACGCTATCGATCTTCTAGCCGCTGTTCCGAGCGTGGTTTACGGTTTATGGGGACTGCTCTTCTTTGTTCCGGTTTTCGTTCGCCCGGTGATGAAATTTATCGCTGATTCCCTGGGAGAGGTTATCCCGTTCTTAAGCGGACCTGTGGTAACTTATAACTACGCTGCAGCCGGTATCGTGTTGGCGATCATGGTGCTGCCGATTATCACCGCAGTCACCCGCGAGGTAATGTCAAAAACACCAGTTGCCGAAATCCACGGGGCCTACGCCCTTGGGTCGACCCGCTGGGAAATGATCCGTGACATTGTCATGCCCAGGGCAAGACCAGGGATTATTGGAGCGACCATGCTAGGATTGGGACGTGCCCTTGGTGAAACCGTTGCGGTCGCAATGCTGATCGGCGGTTCTCAACGAATGCCAACTACTCTCTTTATGGGCGGGCAATCCATGGCCGGAATTATTGCAATCACCTTTCAGGAGGCTGCACCTGAGAACATCAGAGCGTTACTTGGCGTTGGTGTAGTTCTCTTTGTGATTACCGTAATCGTCAAGATAGTCGCCAGGTTGGTCATTTGGCTTACTGGCGGCCGTGTCACAGGAGATGCAGCTGTATGAGTACCACACCAGATACAACTACAAGCCAAGAACAAATTATTTCTGTCGTTGCTGAAATGCCCGGAAACCTTGCTGCTAGGAGGCGCAAGAACAGGGTTGTTGAAGGAATTTTTCTAACCTCAGTCCTGCTGGCTTTAATTCCGCTCGGCTTAATCCTGTTTGAGGTTTTTCGGCAAGGAGCTAGCGCGATGAACCTCGAGTTTCTCACATCGGTTCAAAATATCTCGCTGATTCGGGAAGGTGGCGGCTATCTGAATGGCCTTTTTGGTACCCTGTATATGCTATCGATCGCCTCGATTATCGCAATCCCGTTAGGGATTGCCACAGCTACATATGTGGTGGAATACTCCGATAGCAAGTTGGTTCCCTTTATCCAATTTTTTACCGATGTAATGACCGGGGTGCCATCAATCTTTGTCGGGTTGTTCATTTATACAATTCTTGTCCAGGGTGGAGGGGGCTTCTCAACGCTGGCGGGTGGATTGGCCTTAAGTCTACTCATGATCCCGATCATTACCCGCGCCTCTGAAGAAGTCATCCGACTGGTGCCCAACGACCTGCGCAACGCTGCCTACGGTCTGGGCGCGCGACGTTGGCAGGTGGTGATGCAAATCGTGCTGCCTACGGCAAGCAGTGGTTTGATCACCGGGTCTATGCTGGCTGTCGCCCGTGCGGCTGGGGAAACAGCTCCGTTGTTGCTAACAGCACTTGGTGCTTTCAAGATCGTTCCCGAACTACTGGGTAGCCCTCAAGCAGCACTACCGTTGATCATTTTCAATGAAGCCCGTGGTCCGTTTGAGCCTGCCCACGCCAGAGCTTGGGCTGGCGCTCTTGAACTTATGGTGTTGGTTTTGATACTAACATTAATTGCCCGCGCGATTGGTCGGAAAACACAAGTTTAATTGAATCGATAAATGAAGTGAGATGAGATCAACAAATATGCGGGACGACCACAAGATGTTTTCTGCAAATTACTGCAACTGCGATGATTGGCTTTCTGACACAACAACTCACTTTCAATAGTGGTGCGATCATCTGAAATTATGCCTATAGTAGGAGACTAAGATTTCCAATGACTGAATTCACAAAGGATCCACAACAAGAATTATCTATGGTTGTACGCAACCTCAATGTTTACTACAATAATTTTAAAGCCGTTCATGGAATAAATCTCGAAATCAAGAAAAATAAAATCACAGCTATCATTGGTCCATCTGGTTGTGGAAAAAGCACAGTGCTTCGTTCCTTTAATCGAATGAATGAACTTGTACCAACCGCACGGACAGAAGGGGAAATAATTTTCGAAGGCATTGATATTAATGGTCCTGAAATAGACCCTGTTGAGGTGCGTCGTCGAATTGGGATGGTGTTTCAAAAACCTAATCCCTTCCCCAAAAGCATCTATGAAAATGTTGCTTGGGGAGCAAAAATTAATGGTTACAATGGAAATATGGATGAATTAGTAGAAAAATCACTAAGACAAGCAGCCCTTTGGGATGAAGTCAATGACAAACTAGATCAATCAGGCTTATCACTATCGGGCGGGCAGCAACAGCGCTTATGCATTGCGCGAACCATTGCAGTAAAACCCGATCTTATCCTCATGGACGAGCCCGCCTCCGCTTTGGATCCGGTTGCAACTTTGAAAATCGAGGACCTAATGCGAGAGCTCTCAAAAAACTATACAATTATCATTGTAACCCACAATATGCAGCAAGCAGCCAGGGTCTCGGATTTCACAGCATTCTTGAATATGAATAGCAACCGTGCTGGATATCTGGTAGAATACAATGTTACTGACCAAATTTTTACTAACCCGCGCGAAAAACTAACTGAAGATTACATCACAGGTCGTTTTGGCTAGGATTGCTGGAGATATAAAAATGACAAGAGAATATTTAGATCAGTTAATTAATCATCTTTTGGATGAGGTGCTTATTTTGGAAAGCATGGTGCGGGAAGCAATTTTAGAATCTGTAAAATCATTAATGACGCAAGATAAGAAATTATCGAAAATAGTTTCAAAAAACGATGAAAATATTAATGTGAAACGATTTGAAATCGAAAATGAATGCCTCATCACAATTGCTACCCAGCAACCTATGGCTAGTGATCTGAGAATTCTTGCCTCTATCCTGGAAATAATTACTGAACTAGAACGTATTGGGGATTATGCTAAAGGAATCGCAAAAATCACTCGGAAGACAAAAGGAGAAGATATTCTCCCCCCATTAGAATATCTGCCAGATATGGCCGACGAGGCGGTAGATATGATGCAAAAAGCTGTAAAAGCTTTTGTTGAAGGCGATATAAAAACAGCTAGAGCAATTCCCGAACGGGACGATATTGTGGATCATAATTTCAATCAGATTTATCGGGGATTAATAAAATTTATGTCTAAAAATCCTGAAAAAGCAGAAGTTGCCAACCATCTCTTATGGGCAGCGCATAACCTTGAAAGAATGGCAGATCGTGTTACCAATATTTGCGAACGAACTTTATTTATTGAAACTGGATCGATCTATGAGCTTGAAGAATTAGACTCAGACGATGATGATGATGATTTCCATACAGTAAATTAGAGATATTCTTGGTGGCTAAACAGGGCTTTTGTTAAAGCCCTGTTTTATTAAATCACATCCTCAAGGGCTTCTTTCAATTCAGGGTACTGGAATGTAAAACCAAGGATTTCAAGCTTTTTAGACGACAATCTTTGACCATCTAATACAACTGTAGAAACTTCTCCAAGAACCAATCGCATCAAAAAAGCCGGGATCACAAAAGATGCAGGTCTTTTCATCACCTTTCCTAGGATTTTGGCAAACTCTTTGTTCTTCACTGGGTTAGGAGCCACCAAATTGAAAGGACCGACAGCCGACTCGTTTTCAATCAGGAATTTGATGGCTGCCACCTCATCGTTAATATGGATCCAAGAATAATACTGTTCACCTGAACCCATCCTCCCACCAGCAAAGAGAGAGAATTGGAGGATAAAATAGCCTAGCGCGTCTGCATTTTTTGCTAGAACCAAGCCTGTACGAATTACAACTCTACGAACCCCTATTTCTTCCAATGCCTCAGTTGACCTTTCAGACTTATATTGGACCTGCGCTAAAAAATCATCTCCTGCTGGTTGAGATTCATCTACAACCTCATTTCCAAGAGGTCCATAGTAGCCGACGGCGGAAGCTTGAATGAAAACTTTTGGTTTTTTCTCTGTTTTCCGGATACACTCAATCAAAGCATGAGAAGCATTTAATCGGCTTTCAAGTAATAATTTTTACGCTTCTTGCTTAACCTGATGTCCAATGACCAACTCTTTAATTAAAGCCACACCGACCAAACCAGATCCACCAGATATTAATATATTCACAAACCTCTCCTGACAGATTATATGTTCATTTATGACAAATAGATCAACCCAATTTGATCTGATATCATTTTATCAAACTTACAATTCACTGCAATACCTTTAATTGGAATTCAAAAAAACCTTTTATGGATAGGCAATCAGGAATGTTTTATCTTGAGAAATCTTTTGTTTTATAATACCAACACGCAAATAAATTCTGACAAACTTGCATATTGTTTGTTTAAAGATCTTAATGATGCATTCTATCAATTCAAAATGATCCAAGATAGGGATAAGATTGCATTTGCAGTCCCAGGAGGAAAAGACAGTCTCACCTTGCTCAATCTGCCAGTTTTACATCGCAGCAAAGTAAAAGAAAACTAGGAAATTGTGGCGATTCAATTCAGTGAATAACCACAAAGACAAACCTCATATCATCAGCCTTTGATTGATTAGTTCAATTATTAAACCCTCCACTCGGTAGTAAAAAAGTCGTTATTCCCGAATCAAAATCACTATCCATGAACTGCCATCGTTGTTAATTGCAATGTAGTAGCCTTCGACCATCATACCAATTAATTCGCTCAGACAACCCTTCTAAACATATTATTTCATGGCCGTTTAAATACTATTTTCCCGATCAGCATGTATTTTGGAGGAACTTTTCATTTAATTCGGCTTCTGTGCTATATATAAGTAAAACAATTCAAAAGGTTCGCAAAACACAGCAATTTTTCTAATACCCGGCAAAATTTGATTCGCACACCTCTTCATGAAAAACTTCTAGATAACAGCCAACATATTGTTTCGTAGCGTTTTCATCCTTGTTTAATCTGCTACTTATTGCATATTGGTCATTCGAGAGGTAAAATAAGGTCTGTTTCGTATTTTTGTTCACAACCAACCACCGGTTTGCTAGGAGGCTTAACAAAACAAATGAGTATTAGTCGGCTAGCCAGTACAATTAAAGAATCTCCAACTTTATCCCTAAACGAAAAGGCAAGGAAACTCAGGGAACTAGGACATCCGGTCATCCATCTTGGAATCGGTGAGCCTAAAAATCCAGCTCCAATCAACGCTCTTCTCAGTTCCTCTGCAAAACTTAAGGCGGGAGACATCAAATATGTTCCTACAGATGGGACGCCATCATTAAAAAAGGCTATTATCAGATACACAGAAGAAAACTACGATCGATTGGTAGCACCAGAAAATGTAATCGTGTCAACAGGGGCAAAACAAGCTATATTTAACATTTTATTTTCCATTATTAATCCTCAAGATGAAGTGATTATCCTCGCGCCTCATTGGGTAAGCTATCCTGAAATGGTAAAAATGGTGTATGGGATACCCGTGATTGTTGCACCTGAAGATGGTACTTTTATTCCTCGAATGCAGGATATTGAAGAAGCTACCACCTCTTATACAAAAGCTATCATCGTCAACTCTCCCAATAATCCTTCTGGGGCTGTTTTCCCAGAAAGTTTTATCGCTGATATTGTTGACTTCTGTGAGCGTAATGAGATCTATTTAATCATGGATGATATCTATCAAAAACTTGTCTTTGATAAGGTCGTTGCTCCTTCAGCTTACAAATATACCAACCAAGACATTGAGAATTCACATGTCCTGGTTGTCAATGGTGTCGCGAAACTTTATGGGATGACTGGCTATCGCATTGGATGGGCAATCGCGCCAAAACGAATGGTCGAAGTTATGACAAATGTCCAAAGCAACATTACTTCATGCCCGCCAGTTATTTCGCAATCCGCTGCTGAAGGCGCCCTTACCGGCATACAAAGCGTGGTGGATAATCTTCGTCTATCCATTCAAAACAATCGGGATGTCTTGATGCAGGAGATGCGATCATTTTCAGATGTTATCACAATTAAACCATTGGGGACGTTTTATGCCCTACCTGATTTCCGAGCTTATACGAAGGACTCTGTAAAATTAGCGCAGTTTCTTTTAGACAAGGCTATGGTTGTTACTGTTCCTGGGTTAGAGTTTGGAATGGAAGGCCATTTACGTCTTAGCTATTCCGGGTCAGTGAAGGACGTAATTGAAGGGATTGAGCGAATGAAGTGGGCTTTGGATCCTAACGCTCCAAACGAAATCTATATCGGTGATCGAAAACTTATTCGGGATTGGTTGTAATGAATAATAACTTACTTAATATCAAAACCCCTGCTGAAGATCAGGCAGATGCGCTAAGCAGCGATTATTCTCTAAAAAACCATGGTTTGACAAATTTACGTAAAGTTTATTGGAATCTGCCAACAGAATCACTTTACGAAGAAGCGATATTCAGAAAAGAAGGACATATTTCAAAATTGGGAGCGTTGGTTGTTAATTCTGGTAAACATACAGCAAGAGCTGCTCAAGATAAATTTGTGGTCAGAGAACCATCCACAGAAGACAATATTTGGTGGGGGGAATATAATCGCCCCATTAGTCCTGCTAAATTTGAGGAAATCTACAACCGGATGCTTGGATTTCTTCAAGGACGAGATATTTTTGTACAAGATTGTTACGCAGGAGCAGACCTGGAGTATCAGTTACCCATCCGGATCATATCTGAGTATGCATGGCATAGCCATTTCTCCCGAAATATGTTCATCTCACCAACAAACCGGGAAGAATTCCGGCAGCACATTCCTGATTTCACAGTAATTTGTATTCCCTCTTTTAATGCTTACGAGTCAATAGATGGAACACGAACTCCAACCTTCATCATCCTTAATTTTGAAAAGCGATTGGCGATTATTGGTGGGACTGCATATGGGGGGGAAATTAAAAAATCGATCTTCACAGTTATGAATTATTTGCTCCCCCTCCAGGGAGTCATGACCATGCACTGTTCAGCAAATGAAGGACATGATGAGGACACAGCTCTTTTCTTTGGATTGTCAGGAACTGGTAAAACAACCCTCTCCGCAGATCCAAATCGTTTTTTAATTGGAGACGATGAACACGGATGGAATGATAAGGGAGTATTTAATTTTGAAGGCGGGTGTTATGCAAAAGTAATTCAGTTATCCTCATCAGCGGAACCAGAAATTTATCAAACCACTCATACATTTGGCACTATTCTTGAGAATGTTGTTTTTGATCCGGTAACACGTAAAATTGATCTTGACGACGAAGCATTAACAGAAAACACGCGTGCTTCATATCCTCTAGAATATATAAGCAACGCAATTCCTGAAAAATCTGGGAGCCACCCCAAGAATATAATTTTATTAACTTGCGATGCACAGGGAGTGCTCCCTCCAATTGCTCGGCTTAACCCCGAACAAACCATGTACCATTTTATTTCTGGCTACACCTCAAAAGTTGGAGGAACCGAGGTTGGTTTAGGGGAGGAACCAGAGATCACCTTTAGTGCCTGCTTTGGCGCTCCATTTATGGTTCACCACCCCATATTCTACGCCGACCTCCTGGCAAGAAAAATGGACCGATATAACGTAACCTGCTGGCTATTAAACACCGGTTGGGTAGGTGGTCCTTATGGGATTGGAAAGAGGATTAGTATTAGGCATACACGAAATATGCTCACTGCGGCTCTCAGTGGAGAACTTCAAAACGTCGAGTATTACAAAGATCCAATTTTCGGATTCGAAGTTCCAATATCCTGCCCTAATGTCCCCGAAGATGTGCTTTACCCATCAAAATCTTGGCCGAGCAAATCAGAATACAACCACAAATACAAACAGTTAGCCGCTAGGTTTATCGATAATTTCAAAATATTTGCACCGGATTGCCCTCCACAAGTAATAGAAGCTGGTCCTAAAATCTGAGTGTTGGAAATCTATTGTTTACCTAACGTTTTTTAAACAAATCGCATATAATCAAATCCTTAATCGAAAAGCTGGCAAGAAAAGATATTGCCAGCTTTTCGTATCTAATCGCCCACATAGGAATCAAGGGGTTTGTTTTATATCCACAACGATAGTAGGTAATAGTATAATTTTTACCGGAAAATCAATTTTTTGGAGATTCTATTTATGGATTTGATAATTGCACTATCTGTATTCGTTTTTGTTGGATTAGCATCAAAAGAAATAGGCAAGAATTTTGGAAAAATTCAACTCCCGCTCATTACAGGATATCTTATCGCTGGAATAATTGCTGGCCGTTTTTTGCTCAATCTTATTTCTGAGGATACTGTCATCAAATTACTTTGGGTAGATGAGATTTCTTTAGCTTTTATCGCATTTGCAGCGGGAAGCGAATTATCGTTCAATGATTTAAAATCAAAAATTCGCAGCTTAAGCTGGCTGACAATCGGTGTTTCCGCAATGACCTTTGCAATTGGAACGGTTGTTTTTTATCTGGTGAGTAATTCAATCTCAATCATGTCAAGCTTAGGTTCTTTCGAAAGATTAGCGATATCGATGATGATGGCATCCATCTTGATTGCTCGATCCCCCTCTTCTGCAATTGCAATCATCCAAGAACTACGTGCCAAGGGGCTATTTACTCAAATAACTCTTGGGGTGACCATACTCTCGGATGTAGTCGTGATCTTTGTTTTCGCTTTAACCGCTTCAATCGCCGATGCGGCTTTTGAGGGAATTTCCATCAGCATCACATTTTTCATCTTGTTAATTTTAGAATTAGTATTCAATATTCTTTTCGGTTACATTTTAGCTCAGCTGATGAAGTTTATTTTGAATATTAAATTCCCCACTTTAATAAAAACTAGTGCAATTCTTATATCCGGTTACTTGGTATTTTTATTCTCAAGTTGGCTGAGACACTTTGCAGTTTCCACATGGGGAAAAGAATTTCTTGTAGAACCACTATTAGTTTGCATGGTTGCCAGTTTCATAATCGTAAATTATACAAAACACAAAAATGAGTTTTTGCAAATACTCCATACAACCGGACCCATTATTTACATCGCATTCTTTACCCTAACTGGTGCATCCCTTGAACTCAATACAATATTCGCAACCTGGGGGGTTGCCCTAGCCCTTTTCGGTGCCCGGCTAGTAGGTATCATATCTGGATCTTTTATTAGCGGGAAAATATCCCATGCTCCTGATAATCACACCCGATACTATTGGATGGCATTCCTCACTCAAGCAGGCGTTGGACTTGGCCTTGCCAAAGATGTAGCGATTGAGTTTCCACAACTAGGTAATACCTTTGCTACAATTGCTATAGCTGTAATTGTTATCAACCAAATTGTAGGACCACCATTGCACAAAATTGCCACAAGAAAAATTGGGGAAGCTCACGAAAAAGGAGAACCCCAAGAATTTGATGGGATTCGTGATGCAGTTATTTTTGGTCTCGAGGATCAATCCCTCGCCTTGGCTAGAGAACTGATTGCTCATGATTGGCAAGTAAAAATAGCCCATCTACCGCTAACAAGCTCAGATAACGGACGCCACTCTGGTATTGATATTATTCCAATCAAAGATTTGTCGGTGGAAGAACTCGAGAGATTAGAGATCTCAAAAACAGATACCGTAATCACAATGCTTACTGATGATGAAAACTATTGTTTAGTAGACTGCATATATGATAATTTCGGGACAAAAAATGTTGTGGTCAGGGTTAACAGCCGGGATTGCATTGATAGATTTCATGAACTAGACGCTCTTACTGTGCACCCGTCGACTGCAATGGTCAATTTGTTAGAACATTTCGTTCGATCTCCCAATGCTGTCTCCTTGCTAATTGGCTCTGAAACTGAACAAGATCGGGAAGTAATAGAGATTGAAATTTCAAACCCCGATATTGACAACGTTGCAGTAAGGGATTTAAATTTACCGATGGATACCCTTCTTTTGCAAATCGCTAGAAAAGATGAAACAATTATTTCACAAGGGTATACTCGATTAAAACTTGGCGATCGTGTTAGCATTTTAGGATCGGAGACAAGTCTGCAAGAAGCTATCCGTAAACTGGAAAGGTAACCCTGGATAAATTTAAATTTCAAAACAACCGATAAAAATTATTGATGATCAATCAAGACTATTTCAGTACATAATCAAATAAAATAGTAAAATTCTGAGAGTTGTTTCAAAGGAGCAAAATGATGGATTGGCTGACACAACCTGAAACCTGGATCTCACTTCTAACCCTTACAGTCCTTGAAATTGTTTTAGGCATAGACAATATAGTTTTTATTTCGATTATGGCTGAGAAGTTACCAACACAGGACCGAAGCAGAGCCCGAAAAACCGGTCTTGGTTTGG
>JARROY010000059.1:0-8539 GCA_037383445.1 Anaerolineales bacterium
GCCCACAGGTGGGCTTTATCCTGCGTCGGTCGGAACTCTCGCTGCATGAACTTCATCCAGTTCCGCTGGATTACTGCGGCGCTGATACTCAGGGTGCCATCGGATATATGTTTCAGAAGGCACTGAAGAACCATTTTCAAAATCAGGGAATCGATAAGAACGCCTTGACGGTGGTGACGATGGTAGAGGTGGACAAGAACGACCCAGCTTTCCAGAACCCAACCAAACCGATCGGATCGTTCCTGGATGAAGCGACTGCCAAAGAGCGCATGCAGGGCGGCAAGACTTTTGTCGAAGATGCCGGACGCGGTTGGCGTCAGGTAGTTCCCTCTCCTAAACCAAAGCGAATTGTGGAGGTAAAGGCAATCCAAAATCTGGTTGAATCCGGTTTTGTGGTGGTAGCTACCGGTGGTGGCGGGATCCCGGTGGTTGAAAACGACGCTGGTGAACTCGTTGGGATTGAGGCCGTGATCGATAAAGATTTTGCTTCCGCTCTTTTGGCAAACACGATCCAGGCAGATCTGCTGCTGATCTCGACGGCGGTGGAGAAGGTGGCGATTAATTTCAATACACCGGATGTCAAATGGTTGGACAAAATGACGATTGCTGAAGCCAAACAGTATATTGCTGAAGGCCATTTTGCCCCTGGCAGCATGCTGCCCAAGATCCAGGCCTGCATCAGTTTCCTGGAAAATGGCGGTGAGCAAGCTTTGATCACCGATCCGGAGAATATCCCCCGCGCCCTCAATGGTGAAACTGGGACGTGGATTGTAAAATAAGAAAGATTAGTCCGGTCGTCCGGCTGGCCGAACACCTCTAGGAAATAGTTCGCGGCTGGACGACCAGACAGTAAATGAGGTATTGCATGGAAAAAGTTGTTGGTTATCAGTGCAGTGTGTGCCAGACAGAATATACCTTGGAAGAAGTGACATACACCTGTCCCAAAGATGGCGGTGTATTGGATGTGGTGATGGCTATCGACTTTATTCAGAGCCATGTCCAGATCAAGGATATCCAGGCCTCCTCCGAATTTTCGATGTGGCGCTATCTGCCATTGCTGCCGGTCTCAGACCCGGGTCACTCCCAGACTCCACTGCGTTCGGTAGGCTGGACACCTGTCTATCGACCGGTACGCCTGGCTGAACAATTAGGGATGAATGCTCTATGGTTGAAGGATGAGAGCAGCAATCCTAGTGCATCGTTTAAGGACCGGGCAAGTGCTCTATTGGTGGCGCGGGCCGTGGAGATCGGAGCAGAGGTAGTTGTGACAGCCTCTACCGGAAATGCCGGGGCAGCGCTGGCTGGAATGGCTGCTGCCACTGGACAAAAGGCGGTTATCTTTGCACCTAAAACAGCCCCTCCCGCTAAAGTAGCTCAGCTGCTGGTTTACGGCTCGCAGGTGATTCTGGTGGACGGCAATTATGATGATGCGGTAGCCCTGGCTGTGGCGGCTGCAGATGAATATGGTTGGTACTGCCGTAACACCGGTTACAATCCGTTCACTGCCGAGGGAAAGAAAACAGCCGCCCTTGAGATCTGGGAACAGGTGCTGCTGGCGAACCAAGTGGACCAGCCATTGAATGTGTTTGTGCCGGTTGGGGATGGCAATATCATCTCTGGAATCCACAAGGGATTTAAAGACCTTCTAGCCCTAGGCTGGCTGGACCACATGCCGAGGATTTTTGGTGTGCAGTCTGTGGGTTCTGCGGCGATTGCCAATGCCTACTTTTCTGGGACGGAAGAGATTAACCCGGTTTCTGCTTCTACTTTAGCAGACAGCATCTCGGTCGATATGCCCAGCGACGGCCTGCGGGCTTTACGGGCAGCCACCCAGACCGGTGGAGCATATGTGGTCGTGCAAGATGAGGCCATCTTACAAGCAATTGCTTCGTTGGGCAGGGTGGGGGTATTTTCTGAGCCGGCCGCAGCGACAGCCTATGCCGGCCTGCACAAAGCACTAGATGAGGGCATGTTAAGTTCTGATGAACCCACACTGGTTCTGCTGACTGGCAGTGGCTTGAAAGATGTCAAAGCGGCGATGCAAGCGGCCGGCGAAGCACCCGTGATCGCACCGAATTTACAGGCACTAAACGAGTTCTTTAAATAGGATTAGGGTAAAGGTATGAAAGAGATGCCAGTTTTTTCGATTGTTGTGCCGATGTACAACGAGGAGGAATCGCTGCCAGTGCTCTACCAGCGGATTGTAGATGTGATGGACACCACCGGTGAATCCTGGGAATTTGTGATGGTAGATGATGGTTCCTCCGACCGCACCGCGGCACTGATGCGAGAACTCGCCGGAAAAGACCCGCGTGTCCGTCCAGTCATCTTTGCCCGAAATTTTGGCCAGCAGAATGCTGTGAAAGCTGGGTTAGATTACTCGCGCGGGCAGGCAGTGATTGTCATTGATGCAGATCTGCAAGACCCGCCGGAAGTGATCTTGCAGTTAATCGACAAGTGGCGGGAAGGGTACGAAGTGGTATATGCCCAGAGGACTGCCCGTGAAGGCGAGACCTTTTTTAAGAAATTAACCGCCTCTATGTTTTACCGACTGATTAACCGGATCACAGATATCAACCTGCCGTTAGACACTGGCTTTTTCCGACTTCTGGATCGCAAGGTAGTCGATGAACTCAATACACTGACGGAGCATCACCGCTTCTTTCGCGGGCTGTCGATTTGGGTTGGGTATAAGCAAATTGCCGTCCCATATCGGCGGGCTGCCCGTTTCGCTGGAGAAACCAAATATCCCCTGCGCAAGATGCTCAAGCTGGCCATGACCGCCATCACCGGGTTCTCATTTTTCCCGTTGCAGGTAGCGACTTACCTCGGTTTTATATCTTCTGGGATCAGCATCATCACGATTCCGGTGGTGATTGTCATGCGTTTAATGGGTAACCAGCAGTTCCTTGGGCAGGCAACCACCTTAATTGCTGTTTTGTTTTTGGGCGGGGTGCAGTTGATCTTCTTGGGTATATTGGGTGAATACATTGGCCGCATTTATGATGAGGTACGCAACCGTCCCCTGTATATCGTGCGGGAAAAACCGGAGGATTAGATAATTTGCTGTTTAGACAATTTGTCAGAAAACTTGTTGGGTATTTTTTTGCTGATCGCCAATTGCTAATTGCTGATCAGTGACCCATCATTAACTATTTATCATTTATAACTAGTCACTAAAAACTAAAAAACGGAGAAACAATGATTGATTTAACGATTATGGAAGAACGATTGGTACGTGCTGCGAAGCGTACCAAAGAACGTGGGATTATCATCCCAACCTACGCGCAGATGAAAAACCCTGCCCTGATCCCCGATGAGATCAAAGCGAAACTCAAGGGAATCGGATTGTGGGATGTAGACCCCTTAAACCTGTTCCGCATCACCTGGAAGAACGAACCGAAAGCCAGCGGCGGAGGGTTTGATGGGGTAAACTACATCGAACTGCCCAGCAGCCTGACCGGCACACCAGCCCGCATTATTGCGATGGTGGGGAAATGGTTCCCGACCGGGGCGCACAAAGTAGGGGCAGCCTTTGGCTGTTTGGTCCCGCGGTTGGTAACCGGGCAGTTCGACCCGACCACCCAAAAGGCTGTCTGGCCCTCCACCGGCAACTACTGCCGCGGCGGAGCGTACGACTCAGCTTTGCTGGCCTGTGAATCGATTGCTATTTTGCCGGAGGGGATGAGCAAAGAACGATTTGAATGGCTGGCGCAAATTGCCGGTGAAACCATCAAGACCCCGGGCAGCGAATCGAACGTCAAAGAGATTTTTTATAAATGCTGGGAACTGCGCAATTCCGGCGAAGACCTGATGATCTTCAACCAGTTCGATGAGTTCGGCAACTATCTATGGCACTATGAGATCACCGGGCATGCAATGGTTGAAGCTTTGGAACAGGTGATGGGACCCAAGGATGTCTACCGCGGCTTGGCTTCGGCAACCGGATCGGCTGGCACAATTGCCAGCGGCGATTACCTGAAGGAGATCTTCCCGGCCAGCAAAATTGTCGCCAGTGAGGCGGTGCAGTGCCCGACCCTGCTCTACAATGGCTTCGGCGAGCACCGCATTGAGGGGATCGGCGATAAACATGTGCCTTGGGTGCATAACGTAAAGAACACCGACTTTATTGTGGCAATCGATGACAATGCGGTCGTCAACCTCTCCCGTCTCTTCAATGAACCGGAAGGGCGCAAATACTTGGCTAAAAAAGGCGTCCCAAGTGATATTGTCGAAAAACTTGATCTTTTAGGTTTTTCCGGCATCTCTAATGTGCTGACGGCGATCAAGTTCGCCAAGTATTACGAGATGGGCGAGAATGATGTCGTCATGACGATGTTGACCGACTCGATGGACCTTTACCAGAGCCGTTTGAAGGAAATGCATGAAGAATTTGGTGAGTATACCGAGATCAATGCCGCCGCGGACCACGCTCGCTATTTGGCTGGACAAACCACCGATAACATGCTTGAGCTACGTTACCCAGACCGCAAGCGGGTGCATAACCTGAAGTACTTTACCTGGGTGGAGCAGCAAGGCAAAACCTATCAGGAAATTCAGGCCCAGTGGTACCAACCCGATTATTGGACCAGTATCCAAAGCCAAGTCGGAGAGATTGATGAGCTGATCGTTGCTTTCAATGAGCGCGTAACCAAGCTGTAAAGCACACAATTTTTTCGAGAGCCGGTTCAACTGAACCGGCTCTTACTTTATTGAAAGAGTTCTAAAAAACACTCCATACCTGTGATATCTATTGTAGAATGAAGATGATATTAATAGTTGAGGTTGGCGAATGAATAAGAAAACAGCCCTAGTCCTGAGCGGTGGGGGAGCGAAAGGGGCTTTCCAATTTGCAGCAGAAAAATACGCCCGCGAGGTAAAAGGCTACCGCTGGCAGATCATCTCTGGGGTTTCCGTTGGGGCTCTCAACGCAATGATTCTGGCAATGGAGAAATATAATCGGCTGGAAGAACTTTGGACTAACATCTCCCAAGAGCAAATCTATACTGGAAAATTCAATTTCTGGTCCTTGCTGAAGATTGCCTTTGGGGCTAAATCGATCTACAGTAATGCTCCCTTGTGGAAGATTATCCAGGAGGAATACGAACCAGAGAAGGTTAAGGCGGACCTGCGGGTGGGGGCAGTATCCCTGCGGAGCGGACAGTTGGTGCGTTTTGTGCCATCTGATCCAGGATTTAAAAAAGCGATCTTGGCATCGACGGCGATCCCGATCTTGTGGAGCCCGGTGAAGGTTTCCTCGCGCTATCCTGATATGGTGGATGGAGGTGTGCGGGACATCAGCCCGTTAGGAGATGTGCTGGATGCAGAGCCAGACGAAGTGGTGATCATCAACTGCGACCCCAGCTTTGCTCCAGTCCGGATTGAACCGTTTCGTAATGCGGTTGATCTTGGGATCCATGTACTTGAACTGATGATGAACGAAATTTTGATCAACGATATCCAGCAGTTTGTCCAGATCAATCAAAATGTGCGAGAGGCAGCGGCAGGAAATATTGAACTGCATAACCGACATGGAAAGGTGCTTAAAACCTACGATTACAAATTAATCGAACCGGATGAATATCTCGGGGATGTGTTGGATTTCTCGCCTGAAGTCATCCGGATGCGGATGGAGGCCGGGTGGGAAAAAGCCAAACAAGTGTTAGGATAATAGAGCGATTGGAGGAAAAATGGGTGCTAGCCAACGGTTAACCAAAGCGTTTGTCAAGGCAGAGCAGAATGAGATCCCGTTTACGAATAAAGAAAAGTTTGTCATCTTCAGCGATTTGCATCGCGGCAAAAATGATTGGGGAGACGATTTTGCGCACAACCAACTGTTATTTTTCCATGCGCTCACCTCTTATTACGAGGACGGTTTTATATATATCGAAAACGGCGACGGAGATGAACTGAGCGAGAATTGGAAATTCAGCAATATCCGCAAGGCACACAGCCATATTTTCTGGCTGATGAAAAAGTTTCACAATGAGGGCAGGCTGATCATGATCTATGGCAACCATGACATGGTCCGCCGTTACCCAAGTGTGGTGCGCCGTACGCTGTATAAATATTACGATGACCGTCAAGATAAAGAAGTCAGCTTATTCCATGGAGTGCGGATGCATGAAGGTATCGTGCTCAAGCACCAGGAAACCGGTAAGAAAATATTTGTTGTCCATGGTCATCAGGCAGATTTCTTTAATACCTACTTTTGGTGGCTGGGGATGCTTACCCTTCCATTATGGAAGAGCGTTTTCCAAAAGGTTTTGGGCTGGAAAGATCCGACCAGCGCGGCTCAAAACCGCTGGAAGAAGAATAAAGTAGAAGGGCACATGATGCGCTGGGCTGAAGAAAACGACCAGGTCATCATTGCCGGGCACACTCACCGATCCTGGCACCCGGTCGCAGGTGATCCACCCTATTTTAATGACGGCAGCTGTGTGCACCCGCGAGCGATTACCGCCATCGAGATTCAGAATGGGACAATTGCGTTGGTAAAGTGGTGGCTGAATACGAAACGGAATGTGGATGAAGAATCTGGGGAATATACCAAAATGGATCGGGTGTTGTATCTGGATCGCAGGTTGATGATGACCGATACATCTGGCACCCCGATTTCCCCAATAAAACTAGCAGATTTGGTTTATCCAGTCCCGGATTGACTGGAAAAGGGGCAAACGTTTGATGCAGACCTTACCAGACCCGTCTGATTTAGTATTGGTGGCGTTTATCCCGCAGCCCAAAGACCTGGAGATTGCGCGGCTTTTGGGCTGGTACCGGATTCCCCTGCGCACCGCTCCAAAGGTGATTGCCGTTGATTGGCTGGCATTTTACCAGCCAGCCAGTTTTGGCAAACCGCATCAATGGTGCATTGAATGGGCTGCGCCGGTTCGCGGCCATGAACTGACCACCCGGGCAGAATTATTCAAAGATCAGCAGGAGCACCCGCGTGCTGCTGAGGAATATTTCAAGGTTCAGCTGGGGCCATTGGCAGCACTGCCAAATCCGATCAAAGCGGGGAAATGGAAGCGGGTCACCTTTTTATACACCACCGGGGAGCGTCTGCTGAGTTCACAGCAAATAAATCAACTCACGGTGCATGATGAGGAACGCGCTATCCTCTGGAAAGCGCTGCGGGAACGAGCGCTGCAGGGTGAACAGTACCGGGTGCAAGATCTGCCTGAACTGCCCTTGTCTCCAGAACTCTTGGCCTTGTTTGGCTTGACGGGGGATAGAGATAATTTTGGGAATGGGGATTGAGGATAAACTCTTAGAGACCCACTTTTACAGTTCAACTTTCTGAGTTATGTGAGATTGATTTTCGATAATCACTTTCTTAAGTTGTATAATCAGTTAATCAATTTTTTAAAGCACATAGATTTTTCTCTACACACAACCGGGTCAACAAAAAAAGTACAATTCGAACTTAAAGTTTAATATTATGTCAGACTCCGAACTTGTTCCAGAGCCCTATACCAATACCAAAGAATTTGCTCATTTAGAAGCCGAGTTAGATCGGTTGTCTAGAAAATTAGCTGAAAAAGAGCTGGATCTGGCAACACTTGAAAATGATTTGTCCATTTTTGAAAAAAAGTATGCAGAAAAGGTTGGCTTGCATTTAGTTGAATTGGATTTCCTAGATACAGAAATTGCGCGAGAATTATTTCGATTAAACCCTAAAGAGGAATATAAACAAGGATTCGAAAGTGCGGAAAGAAAAGCTAAGCGTTCAAAAGAGGCAGTAAACGAGAAACTAAAGAGTGAAAAGAAAAAGAAATTTGAACCATCCGAAGATTTGAAAAAATTATTTCGAAGAGTTGCAAAGCAAATCCATCCGGACCTTGCCACAGATGACGAGGAGAGAGGGTTCAGAACTGATTTGATGGCAAAAGCCAATGAAGCATATAAAAATGGGGATGATGAAAGTTTAAGGAACATCTTAGTCGAATGGGAACAGTGGAAAGAAAAACCGCGTTTGAAGGAAAATAAGGTAGAAGAATTGAGCGAATTGGAATCGCTTAAACAGAAAGTGTCTCAAATAAAAGTCCGAATCAAAATCATTAATGCTCACATCAAAGCCCTCAAAGAATCGGAGATTTACAAGTTAATGATTAAGGTTGAAGAGGCTGAAAAACGGGGATCTGACCTGTTAGCTGAGATGGCCAAGGATTTACAAATGAGAATTCAGGCGGCAAGAGAAATGCTAAAGTCTTTGAGACAACAAGAGGCTTAATTTATGGCGGATGAAAAGACCTCTGATGAAGATCAGGCAATCATTCCAATCGATTCCAGCAGTCAATTAATGCTTCCGATAGAAATGGTTCGGCGTGGCTTGGAACTTGCCATTAGGATATCCCAGCGGAAATTAGAAAAGAATTTTCTGGCGGGGTATGTGGTTTTATGCTACCCACATATATATAATTTGGTAGAGAAACATTTTGAATGGGTGAGATCGGATTTTTATGAGGATATCTCTCCACTGTATATGAAAATCTCAGTCGATTATTGTGATTTGAATATTTTTTACACGGACCCTGCT
>JARROY010000059.1:8602-15413 GCA_037383445.1 Anaerolineales bacterium
AAGAAGTGGGGCGAGGATTTTCACTTTGAGCAGCAACCTTTAAACAAGATAGGGTATCAGGGACAACTGATAAATATAGTACCAGGTTATGATAATATCTATGTTTTAGTAGAGTTTGATACACACTATCGAGGATCTAGCCTGCATGATCCGTTGGATAAACGCTTATTGATACAATTAAAGTTTAAAGTTGTCGATAGCTTGGGGAATGATGATTCGGTTGCTACTCGGAAATTATATAACGAGCTATTGCAGATAAAATTTGCTTAAGAAAAATTGTTAAAAACAAATCTTTTGATAAAAGAAGAGCATAAAATCGAGGACTCATCAACTTTATTTATCCACGGAAGAACACTTAGAAGATTGGTTTGCATTTCCTTATTTCTCTAAACTGGTATTGTTTTATGACCTTGACGCGCTAATATCGCTGTGCAATAATTAAGTTGCAACGGATAATTTGAGAGGTAATAATGGCTGAAGACAAGAAAACTCGTAAGAAGGACTCGATCCCGGAAGAAACGCGCCAGCATTATAAGCAAGCGCGACAGGAAATGCGTGAGAGCATCCGGTCAATCTTCCCGCCGGAATTCATCGAACACCGCCGGGCGGCTCGAAGAGAAATGCTTCTGGCAGCACAGTCTCTGATCAACCGCGCCATTGAACGTTTGGAAAAACGCGACGCCTGATCTACTGGAATTGGCTGGATTAAGGACCGCGCCTGCGCGGAAAAAGTACAGCAATTAAGCATAAACCCGCCGCGGCCAGCAGCAGGTTGGCCAGCCATCCTGGTTGGTTAAGATAAACTATCACCCCATTCGTCAGGAATGCCAAAAATAATACAGCAAAAACCAGACGCCTGAGTGTCTGGCTGATTTGTTTTAACTGCCGTTCACCAGCAGGAATTTGAACGACCAGCCCGCCTCTGTTCAGGCGATCAAGCATGGTTTCAGTTTTACGCGGGAGGGCGATCAGCGTTTGCAGGATCATCCCGGCTTCTTTCAGCCAGGTGGCTGCACCAGCTTCGTCTGCGATCATCTTCTCGGTATAGGGGGCCATCACAGTCCATAAATTAAAGTCTGGGTCTAATCCAGTGCAGATTCCAGCCAAGATGGCCACCGTGCGAAAGAGGAAGATCAGGTCCTGCGGTACCTGAAAGGGCATCTGATAGACCAATTCGCGGAATTCTATGGCAAACTCGTGCATCTCATCAAACGGGATATTGCGCAGTTCATCCATGCTTTTGCCCCAAAACCGGTCGAACATGGCTGATTCTGCTTGTTCAATCAGGCTCAGGTCTGCATTCGGCAGCAAGATATTGAGGAGTTTATACGACTCGATGATCCGTTTGGCATCTTTGGTTCCCAGCCCGATGGCGAGCTCCTTCAGACCAGCACGCGTATTCGGTGGAATCCGCCCAACCATGCCGAAATCGATAAATGTCAACAGCCAGGGTCCATCAGGTCCGTTGGTATCGACAAACAGGTTGCCGGGGTGCGGGTCTGCGTGGAAGAATCCATCTTCGAATATCTGCCGCATATAGGTGTCGAACAGGCGCGTCGCTACCTCGGCGCGGTCGATACCGGCCTGGTCGATCTCCTGGTAATCGGTGATTTTGATGGCATAGACATCTTCCAGGGTGAGCACTTTTTTGGTGGTGTGGGACCAGACCACCTGTGGGACTCTCACGCCTGGTATGTCAGTGAAGTTCTCCCCAAATGTTTGGGCATTCTGTCCTTCTGCCAGGTAGTCAATTTCCTGATAGAGCACGGTGGTAAATTCAGCCAGTAGAGCCCGGATATCAATCCGTTTACGCAATTGCCGGTAGCGCATGACCAGGTTCCCTGCCCAGCGCAGCGCACTCAAGTCGGTGGCGATGATGGTTTCAATATCGGGGCGCTGAATTTTTACCACAACTTGTGTGCCGAAGTCTTGCTGGTCTTTTTTCTTTAGTGTGGCGCGATGCACCTGGCCAAGGGAAGCCGCCGCCAAAGGCGTTTTTTCAAAGGAGGCGAATTGATCCAGCAGTGCTCCATCCAATTCGCTTTCCGCTAGGGTGCGGATGGCTTCAAAATCTTCTGCTGGAACCTCATCCTGCAATCCGGCGAGCTCATTGGTGATTTCTTCCGGGAGTACATCCATCCGGGCAGAGAGAAATTGGCCGACCTTAATTAATACCCCACCTAAGCGAACAGCCAAGTTGTGGTAATCTCTGGCGATTTTGCTCAATCGCTTCGAACGCGTTTTACTGGATAGTTTCCTCAGCCCAATGTTGGGGAAGATAATTTCCCAGAAAAACAGGTTGATGAGCATCCGCCCAAAGAAAAAAGTGATCCTGCGGTATCGTGATCTGTCCATGCCAGAATTATAAATGTGTTTTTAGTTAAAAATGGTAAACTTGTTTAATGGACTTACCTGCTGGAGATAGAGAGGAAAAAAGATGATCTTAATCAAATCCGGAAAATTGGTGACTGCGGAAAAGTCTTATTATGCCGATATTTTGGTGGATGGGGAAAAGATCAAAGCGATTGGCTCTGGTCTGGAAAGTGACGGTGTTCAAGAGATAGATGCCAGCGGGAAGCTGATTATGCCTGGCGGGATAGACCCACATACCCATTTTGATCTGCCTATGTTCGATACGGTCTCCTCGGATGATCATTACACAGGTCATAAAGCCGCTGCTTTTGGCGGCACGACCACCGTGATGGATTTTGTGCCCCAACCAGCAAAGGGGAGTCTGGCAGAGGGAGTTGAGGAATGGCATGCTAAAGCAGACCATAAAGCGGCTATCGATTTCAGTTTCCACATGAACATCACCCATCTGGACGCCCAGGTGGAATCCGAAATTCCAGGTTTGCTGGAACTTGGCATCCCAACTCTAAAGGTGTTTACCGCCTATAACGGGCGTTTGCGCCTGCAGGATGGGGAAATCTTCCGTGTGCTTCAGATTGCCAAGCAGCATGGCATGCTGACAATGGTGCATGCCGAAAATGGGGACGTGATCGATGTTTTGGTGGCTCAAGCACTGGCAGCAGGCCATACTACCCCGATCTGGCATGCCCGGACGCGTCCGGCATGGGGGGCGGTAGAATCGGTCTTGAGGGCGGCGGCTCTGGCGGCCCAAGCGGAAGCGCCCCTGTATCTTGTTCACATGAACACTGCCGGTGGAGCAGACATGCTGCACTATGCCCGCCAGCGCGGTGTCCATATCATGGGTGAGACCTGCCCGCAGTATCTGTTCTTCAGCCAAAAAGACCTGGAAAGAGAAGATGGCGCCAAATGGATCTGCTCCCCACCAATGCGTGAAGAACGAGACCAGAAAGTCCTCTGGGAGTCGCTGTCATACGATCACATTCAGGTTGTCGGGACCGATCACTGCCCGTTTTTTTATGATGGGACGACCCCGATCCTCTATGAGGGGAAACCAGTTGCGATTCCGGGTAAGGAATTAGGAGCCGACGATTTTACCAAGATTCCCAATGGTCTGCCGGGAGTTGGCGATCGCCTGCCGATTATATGGAGCTATGGGGTAGGAATGGGGCGTCTGACTGAAAACCAATTTGTTGCCCTTACCAGTACAAATGCGGCCAAGATTTTTGGTCTTTACCCGCAAAAAGGAGCCCTGGCTGTGGGGTCAGATGCCGATATCCTGATCTGGGATCCGGATAAGAAGCTGAACTACGGGGTAGCTTACGCCCAGCACCGCACAGATTACAATTTATTCGAGGGCTGGCCTTTGACTGGCTTTCCGGATAAAGTTTTTTTGCGGGGTAAACTGATCGTTGATCGGAATCGCTGGTTAGGAAACCCAGGTGAAGGAAAATTTTTAAAGCGCACTGCAGGCGCACCTGTGATATAAGTATAGCGTGCTGACACTTTTACCCATCTTCTCGTTATTAACAGCTGCGGCAGTTATCACCCTGTTGGGTGTACTGCGCCCGCGATTTGTCTATCACTGGCTGATCGCTGTCTTTGGGGCGCTGGTATCTTGGGGGAGTTTGTGGTTTTTGCGCTTTCAACTGCCGGGAATTTTTGGCGCAGCGGAGACCAGCTATCTTGGTTTGCCGATCCATTCTATATTTTTCCGGATTGATGACGAAACATGGCCTTTGGCATTGGCTGTGGCAACTTTAGGACTAGCGGTGCTACTCACAGATGTGGGGCGGGCAGCTGGAACCAGTTGGATCATTTGGGCTGGAGATTTGGGGCTGACCGCGTTGGGAATCACGGCGACCCTGGCCGGAAATCTAGCGACAACCCTAATGGCATGGACCCTGGTAGACATCATTGAACTGGGAATTTTACTCCGACAGGTTCGCAAGGAAGACCTGCGGCGGAGGATTCTTGGATTCTTTTTCACCAATTTGCTGGGGTCTATGGCTGTGGTGGCCGCATTGATTGCCTCTGGAAATACGGAGCCAGTCATTTCTCTGGATCGCATCCCTCCGGGGGTCGAGATTTACCTGATATTGGCGGTTGGGCTTCGGATGGGAGTCTTTCCGCTGCAGGTCACATTTTTAAGGGACCAACACCACCAGCGCGGCCAGGGTACTTTGCTTCGCCTGATCCCCCCTGCTGCGAGTCTTTCTCTCCTTGTGCATGTCTCCGCTTCTCAGGTTACAGCAAATGGGAGGACAATCCTCATCGCTTTTGCGGTCTTTGCCGCCGTTTACGGTTCAATTGCATGGGCACGTGCGGAGAATGAACTGCGTGGGCGTTTGTTTTGGATTATTGCTATGGCGGGCATCACCATCACAGCCGCTTTGCAGCTGCAGCAAGGTGCGGTAATTGCATGGAGTCTGGCTTTGCTTTATTCTGGGGCGGTTCTGTTCTTGGCCTCTGTGCGCACCAAGCCGATGTTACCGATTGGGCTGTTCAGTGTACTGGCCCTTACATCGCTGCCGCTGACACCTACCTATGCTGGTATACAAATGTACAATCAACCGGAGTTTTTACTTTACCTTCTCCCTTTGGTTCAATTATTGCTGATCGTTGGTTTTATCCGGCACATGAAACAGGAAACTGAACCGCTGACAGGGGTTGAACCTTGGGTTAAAGTGGTGTATTTTATTGGGCTTGGAATTCTGCCTGCTGCCCATTTTCTCACGGCATTTTTCACCCCGCAATTATCTCAAGCAGATCCAACACCTCTTTGGCCTTTGCTGTTAATGGTTGGATATGGCGTGATTGGTGCGGTAGCATTCTGGCGCGGAATACGTATTCCTGGTGTGGTCTTCTTGCAGTTGGATAAAGTCTTTTCACTTCGGTGGATTGACCGGATTATAGGATGGGCAGGAAAAGTGCTGGAACAACTGGTTGCTTGGATCACCCTGCTGCTGGAAGGTGATGGCGGCATGCTTTGGGCTCTGGTATTTTTGGTTATGCTGATTTCGGTTTTGGGCCAGGTCTCTGGAGGTATGGGAGGATGAGACCGCTACTGGACCAATATGCTTTTATCGCGGTTGGAATTTTAGGAGTGGTTAGTTCCATTATGCTGCTGACACGCAGCTGGCGGATGCGTGTAGCCGCATTGGCGATACAGTACGTAGGGGTATTTTGGCTTGTGGCATTGTCCTGGCCGGTTGCACTCGCATCGATCAAGCTGGTGGTCGGGTGGATGGCAGGGGCAATATTAGGCGTTTCTCGGATTGATCAACTTCCATCCGATCGCAGACGCTGGCCGACAGAATGGGTTTTCTTAGGTTTGGCACTTTTATTGGTATTTTTATCTGTTTCTTCTTTAGGTCCGAGTCTTGAGAATTGGCTGCCGTCAGATAATCCTGCCCAACCATGGGGCGCACTCCTGTTAATTGGGGTTGGTCTCGTTCATTTGGGAGTTGCTTCGAGAGGGCTTAGAGTGATTGTCAGCTTGCTGACAGCGCTTTCCGGGTTTGAGATTTTATATGCCGTAGTTGAAAATTCTACTCTGGTGGCAGGGCTTCTTGCAGTTGTCACTTTAGGAATTGCCCTGGTTGGGGCCTACTTGTTGAGCAATATTGCTGATGAGGAGACGCTGTAATGAGCGCCCCATTAATTTGGATCGGCATACCACTAATTGCAGCGGGCTTGCTTTTTTTACTACGCGAGTTGCGTTTATTCGTGTTTATATTTGGCTTGCTTTTAAGCTCTTGGCTGTGGATTACTGCCTGGTTGCTCCCGATCGGAGAGGTGGTGACAGTAGGTGGCAGAACAATCCGGATCATTGAAAGTTTTTCAATATTGGGTCGGGAATTTATTCTTCTGAATACTGATCGAGGTTTACTCGTTTTGGTATATTTTGCCTTGATGATTTGGATACTCGGAGACTGGTTTGCTCGCCCTGGAACAGCATTTATCCCATTTGCCATTTCTCTGACTGCCTTACTGGTTGCTGCTCTTGCCGTTGAACCCTTTTTATATGCAGCCCTGCTGATTGAAATCTGTGTTCTGTTGGCGATTCCGATTCTCTCACCGCCGCACCAAATCCCCGGCAGGGGAGTGTTTCGCTTCCTGGCGTTCCAAACCTTGGGAATGCCGTTCATCCTGCTGGCGGGATGGTTCCTTGCAGGGTTGGAGGCCAGCCCAGGACAGAGCGGGTTAGTTCTCAGGGCTGGTTTGTTGATTGGGATTGGGTTATCTTTTTTACTTGCTTTGGTTCCGTTTCATAGTTGGGTGCCGCAGTTGGCAGAGGAAAGCCATCCTTATACTGCTGGGTTCCTGCTGTTCTTATTCCCGGCTATGATCTCGATTTTTGGAATGGGTTTTTTAGACCGATTTATCTGGCTTAGAGAATCAGAGGTGGTTTATTTTGGTCTACGAGTGGTGGGGGTTTTAA
>JARROY010000060.1:0-10243 GCA_037383445.1 Anaerolineales bacterium
GGAAAAATGAGCAGACATTTGGAGCGGCATTTTGCCGAACGGTTTGGTTGGCTGCGTGCAGCTGTACTGGGTGCAAATGATGGGATTGTCTCGACTGCCAGCCTGGTGGTCGGTGTGGCGGCCGCCAATACTGCCCGCCCTGAGGTTCTGATCGCAGGCATGGCTGGACTGGTAGCTGGAGCGATGTCAATGGCTGCCGGGGAGTATGTCTCGGTTAGCTCTCAAGCCGATACCGAAAAAGCTGACCTGGAACGCGAAAAGCAGGAACTCAAAACCGATGAAGCGTTTGAACACCAGGAACTGGCCCAAATATACATCAAGAGAGGGTTAGAACCTGCCCTGGCCGAGCAGGTCGCCGACCAGTTGATGGCTCATGATGCCTTGGCCGCACACGCAAGGGATGAATTAGGCCTTACCGAAATTCATATTGCCCGCCCCATTCAGGCGGCACTCGCTTCAGCGGTTACATTTGCCGTTGGGGCAGCCCTGCCCCTGCTGATTACCTGGCTCAGCCCAGAAAAATCGACCATCCCAATCGTAGCCGGTGGGTCGCTGCTGAGCTTGGCGCTGTTGGGTGGGTTAGCGGCCCAGGCAGGCGGCGCAAACATTGTCAAAGGCGCGGTACGGGTGGTTTTATGGGGCGCATTGGCGATGGCCGCCACGGCACTGATCGGGTCACTGTTTGGCACAGCGGTCTCATAAGCCGACCAGTTTAAATCGTCGCTGCCTTATTTCCCGGTCAGCTTATAGATGGTTCCGCCCAGATCGATCAGATAAATCTCGCCCTTCTCATCCTCCCCAAAAGAGGACAGGGATGCCTGAAGGTCAAAGAGCTGATTTGTTTGCCAGTTTCCGCTGGAATCTGGGATTGCCCCCCAAACCGTTCCGGTGCAGTAATCGCCAAAAAGGTACACCCCCTGCCAATCTGGCAGCATCGAGCCGCGGTAGACGTAACCGCCAGTCACTGAACATGTTCCGCCTCCGTGCTGGTATTCAATCACCGGGAAGATGAAACTGTTCCCCTCAGGTGGAGTACCCTCATAGGGGTGTGTTCCCTCGTAAAAATCCCAGCCCAGGTTGATCCCACCGAGAATTCCGGCAGGCAGGATGTCGATCTCTTCCCATTGATTTTGCCCGACCTCCCCGATCAGCATGTCTCCCGTGACCCGGTCGAAGCTGAAGCGCCAGGGATTGCGCACCCCGAGCGCCCAAATTTCCGGACGCCCCCCTGGAGCATTGCCGGGAGGAAAGCCGTAGGGGCTGCCGCTGTCGACATCGATGCGCAGTATCTTGCCCAGCAATGTGTTGAGGTTCTGGGCATTTCCCTGCGGGTCTCCGCCCGATCCTCCATCCCCCATTCCAATATACAGTAATCCATCCGGTCCAAAGGAGATCATCCCGACATTATTGTTAGATTAATGTTGGGAAAATTTCAGCAGGATTTCCTGGCTGTTGGGATCAGCGCGGTTTTCGTCATCGGAAACCTGGTATCGGGCGACCACGGTGTTGCCGTTGAGGTCCGTATAATTGACAAAGACCTGGCCGTTTTCCGCATAATTGGGATGAAACGCCAGCCCCAGCAGCCCTCTCTCGGAGGATTGGCTGTTGACAAGCCGAACAATGTCTAAAAACGGTTCTGCCAGTTGGGCGCCGTCTTTAAAGATCAGGATGCGCCCGGCTTTTTCCACCACGAAGATGCGTCCAGATTGATCGCCTGCATGGGTCAGGAACAGCGGCCGGTCCAAACCGTTTGCAAATACCGACCAGCTATAGCGATCGGGATCGGGCAGGGACTCAACTTGAGGAATAATTTCTGGCGAAGGCTGAACTGCTTGGGGTGTTTGTGCTGCTTCCTGTGGTGTTGGAGATGAGGGTTCCTCAGCTGTAATCGTTGGAGCTGTAGTAACAGTAGCGGGAACAGGGGTGGGCGGCAATCCGACCACGGTTGGCTCGCTTAATGGAAAAAGGCCGCATCCACTCAGCAGTAATCCAATTGAGAGCAGGAATAAAATAGAGATGAAAGCTGGACTGGAAAATTTAATCCAGCTTTTCCGTAAATTCTGCGTCTTCGATATCATCTTCACTAAAATCATAAACAGGGCGTTCCTTCCATTCTCGTTCTATCGTGTTGATAATGTTTTGACGATGCTCGGCAACAATTTCTTCCGGGCAAAGCTCAATGAACAAGTAGGTAAAGAACCAAAAAACCCCAATATCGTCAATTAAGGGAATAACCATATCGAAGGGAGAGATCAAATAAACCAGCGAACCGAGGGGCAGTATTTTCAGCAGCGGGTTGACGCGTGAGTCTATCCAAAGCAGCCAGACAAGTCTCAGGTGGTCACCAATCCCGCGAAAAATATTGCTGTCTTTGGGTGGCTGCAGATTGTTGCGGTTTTTCATGGGTGCTGGTTATTTGGGGTCAATCTCTGTGAAAGAGGTATCAATGACCTCTGAGTCGTCATCAGGCGATGTGTGTGAGGTATCCCGGCCGGCTAATTTGGCTTGGTGTTCTTCGACGACCTCGGGTGGGCAAAGTTCGATGAAAGCATAGGTGCCCAACCCTACAATCACGGCGTCATCAATAAAAGGAATGGCCGCATCCAGAGGAGAGAAAAGGTAGATCAGGCTGCCGATCGGAAGTAATTTTAAAAAGAAGTTTACCCGGGAGTCTGCCAGCAGCCGCAGTACCAGACGAAGAGTGCGCGACATCCCGTTAAATAACCCAGGATTATCCTGGATTTTGGATACCTTGCGATTGTCTTTCTCGTTACTCATGAGGTTTATTTACCTTTTTTCATCCGCCCAATAGCGAACAGCATGCTGCCAACTGCCGAGATGAGTGCAATTCCCAGCTTCGTCCGGTCGATCACAGGTTGAACCTGCACGCCTTCCGGACCAACACTAATGACAGCCACTGGTCGTCCGCTGGCCACACCCCCACCGCCCCCTCCACCACCACGTCCCGCGGGCGTTTGTCTCGCAGCCGACTCTCCTTCAGTCTCACCAGCAGGTTCAGAAACCCCATAGCCAAAACCGCTGCCCAGCGTTACCATCACTTCCGAGGCGGTGATGATGGTGTATTCCCCTGATTTTTTGGGTTTGCTGAAGACGACATCTGGTTGGGTGACCTCAAGCAGGCGTTCGGTGAGGCGGGATGAGTCTTCAAATGTTTGGATTGGTACACGAAAAACAGAGCCATTTTCTTCGCTCATGATTTGCTCCTTTTTTTAGATTTGGGGGACAATATGGCTAAACTAAAAACCGCGGTGAGCCCCCAAAGAATGATCAGGGCCACTCTTGTCAGGTCTCTAACCGGCAGCTGATAGCTTGCCTGCCCATCTTCTACCCGGACAGCCACCGGCCGGTTCCAGACAAAGCCAAACCATTTACCTGCCCAATGAACAGATTGGGAGATTGGCTGTACTGTGATCTCTCCGGCTTGAATGGGGCTGTATCGATGAGTGTTTATTTTTAATCCAGACATCCCCACAATTCCTTATCAAAGCAGTTAACTGACCGTGACGCGATTATACCACCCCTCCATGGTCAGATAGTTTTGTAGTTCTGGGGGTAAACCCTTAGTTTTGGAAGAACTTGACTGGATTTTGACGAAGCATATTCGAGATATAATAGGGCTTATTTTTTTAAACTAGCACCCGCAGTAACCATTTTCAGGTCAGGTAATATTGAGTTAAGCAATACCGGCGGAGTAGAGCTATTGCTCAAGGTGAATCGCATTGGGAAGGCTTGGAGAATGAACCACACAGATGAAAATTCAGAACAACCGCTTGATTTTATTAGATTACTGCCGGTGTTCATCGTTTATTTAGCATGGGGATCTACCTATCTCGCAATCCGTTTTGGCGTGCGGGAGGGGAGCGGTTTCCCACCCTTCAGTTTTGCCAGTCTGCGCTATCTCAGTGCTGGGGTGCTGCTCTGGGTGTGGGGTTTGCTGCGCAAGCGGAGGATTCGACCAACCAGGGAGGAATGGCCAACGCTGATCCTTTCGGGGCTGCTGATGATGTTGGGTGGAAATGGCATGGTGACCTGGGCTGAACAGCGTGCCGACTCAAGCCTGGCTGCTTTGCTGGTCGCGGCTGTGCCGATTTGGGTCATTTTGATTGAGTCTGTGCTCAATAAAAAACCGCCTTCATTTCGCTTGGTGGCGGCTGTCCTCATCGGGTTTGGAGGAATCGCTTTGTTAGCTGTCCCCGGCATGCTGAAGGGCGTACAGGCCGAGATTTTGTCCATCGGTGCATTGCTGGTGGCTGGGTTCAGCTGGGCATTAGGCAGTGTGCGCCAGGTGCGCAAGCCAGTTTCGCTGGATCCGGCAATGAGTTCTGGATATCAGATGCTGGCTGGCGGGTTGGGTTTGTTTATCCTCTCCCGAATGGCTGGTGAGCCAGTCCCCACCCCCAGCAGAGAATCTTGGATGGCCTTGGTCTTTCTCTCTTTGGTGGGTTCCATCTTGGCTTTTACCGCCTATGTCACGGCTCTAAAAACCCTGCCGATCCATGTTGTGATGACCTACACGTATGTTAACCCGGTGATTGCGGTGCTTCTGGGGTGGTTGATTTTGGATGAGCAGATCACCGGTTGGACCCTCGGTGGGATGGCGCTGGTATTGTTGGGTGTGGCAGGCGTGTTTCGGGAGCGGTATTTACGGCGTCGTGGACAAAAAAGCTACGCCCAAACGATTGTCGATCATTGAGTTTTTGCATCCGTTTGACAGGTTTGCGATCGAATCAAAAAGGAACCTGGTAAAGGTTCCTTTAGTTTTGTGATTAAAAAAATCGTTTATTTTGGTTCTATTTCAGCTGTCTTTAATTGTTTGGCTTTATTTCTTTCTTTGATAGCCTCAATGACCGGGGGCATGAAGGAGAGAATGATGATCACGATAATCACGAAGGAGAAATTCTCCTTTACCGCTGGAATGTTACCAAAAAAGTACCCCAGGGTTGTAAACAGTCCCACCCAGGATACGGCACCGATCACATTGTACAGCGCAAATTTAGGGTAAGACATTGAACCCGCACCAGCCACGAAGGGCACAAAGGTCCGCACAATCGGCATGAAGCGCGCTAAAATGACTGCTTTTCCGCCGTGCTTCTCAAAGAAGTCATGCGCTTTATCCAGGTACTCGCGTTTCAGGAAACGAACGTCTTCGTTGAACACTCTCGGTCCAATATAATGGCCGACGGAATAGTTGATTCCGTCTCCAATAATCCCAGCAACTGTAATAGTCAAAAAGATCAGCCATGGGTTGAGCGCTCCCCTGGCGGCGAAAGTTGCTGCAGCAAAGATGAGTGAATCACCCGGCAGGAAAGGCGTGATCACGAACCCGGTTTCGGCAAAGACGATTCCGAACAGAATCGCATAAGTCCAGGTGTTGTAGTCCGCAATGATCTGCGCCAGGTGTACATCAATATGAATGATGAAATCAATCAGTTGTAAAATCATATCCATAACAATTTATTTCTCACTTTCATGAATTCCCGGTACTTCAGGTTCCGGGAGATCTGGCTGGTGGTTCGCTTCTGCTGCAGCTGTTTGCGTGCTTTTGGCAGCTAAACGCTGGTTTGTAAAAAAGATGCCGCCAACCAGGCTGACCGAGATGATGGCAATCGCGATGATAAAGCCAGTTGGCCATATTGCAGCGCTGTCTGCGGAATCTGGGGAGGAAAAGGTGGCAAAGATCGAGATCCCATTCCAAAAACCGTGGATCAGAATTGTCCCGATTATGGCTAGTACCGCGGGCAGAAAGCGTTTCTTTACTCGAGCCAGCACAACAGTATAACTGATAATTGCCGTATTGAACATATGTAAAGCTGATGCCCCTGCACGCGCCAATACCAGAAATGTCCAACCCTCACCAGCGGTAATGTTGCCCAAATTTTCAACCAGGGCAAAACCAGCCCCGCTGAGCAATCCAAGCACCCAGCCATCTTGTGGCGTCAGTGGTTTAAACCACATCAGCCAGACTGCCAATGGCTTAATCAATTCCTCGACTATTGGAACGAAGCCAGAAATGAAGATTAGAATGATGATTAATATGATCGGTTGTTGAATAAAGCTGACTATTTCCTGGCCGTCCATCTGTTCGATGTTTGATCCTTGCGTGAGAGCAGAAAATAGGCTTTCGGGATTGATTTCTGCTCCTGTAAACATCAGAGAGAACAAGAGGATTATCATGAGAAATCCAATCACCATAAAGACAATTTCAATCACCATGATAATGAGTGGGGACACGGTAATCCCGGCTCCAAAAGTGCTCCAGTTGCGCTGCAGCGAACCAGGATTGAGCCGCCTGATGCCAACCCAAAGCAGCCAGGCGATCGGGATTCCCAGAGCCAGAATGTTCAGCCCAGGTAAAAAGATCCAGTTGATTGATTGGCGGCTGGCGATTAGATGTCCAAATAAAACCACCAGCGGGAACAACCAGATCAATCTTTTAGGGTGGAACAATGCAAATGCTTTTTCCAACACGCGGCTGGTGCTGACAACCTCTCCGCTGATGCGCTTGATGGCCAGCAGTATTGAAGGCAGCAGCAATAGACAAAGCACAATGCCAGCCGCGGTGTAAGAAAACAGAATTGCCGTATCGCTGGCATTTGCATCCTGGCCAATCAGGTTTGTAAAACCAGCAAAAAAAGTAGCTCCCGCAATACCGAAAAAGAACATCAGTCCCAGCCCACTGCTGAACAGCACAATAAATGAAGGCCAATGGGTTCGTTTTTTTGTCGGTGGGGTTTGGGATTGGTTATTGATCATTGTTCCTCGATGCTGATATCTAGAATCGTATTTTCCATTGGCGCGTAGGGGTCGCTCTCTGGGTCCCGCAGGTTGAGCGATTTGAGGACGTCGAGCCCGTCAATGACTTCGCCAAAGATGGTATTTTGCCCATTCAGGTACGAGAGGGTGCTGAAGGTAATGAAGAATTGGCTGTTGTTCGAGCCCGGACCCGAATTGGCCATCGCCACCATATAAGGCCGGTCAAAGGTCAAAGCTGAGGTCTCGATATCGTAGAGAAAACCTGGGGTTCCCCACCCTGTCCCGGAGGGGTCCCCGGCCTGAGCCACAAATCCGTCGATCACAGCATAGAAGGGGGTGTTGTCGTAATAATCATGCTCGGCCAAAAAGATGAAACTATTGACAGCAAACGGGGCTGCTTCGGGATAAAGTGCAAGGACGATATCACCCTTGTCGGTATGCAGAGTCGCGGTATATTGGCTGTCTGTGTCGATCGTCATTTCCGGGCATTCATAAAATTGGTTATCTCTGATGTGCCGGTAATATGGAATGATGAGGTTGTCCAGCCAGAGGAGGAAATCTCCAACCGTGGTCAGATACGGTGGCGTTACCGACCCATTTACTGAAACTACCGGAGCAGGCGTTTCAAAGGCACGCGCGTCCAGGTAATCGGCCAGGATTTTCTGGTCAATGGCTTGGCTGTAATAGTCGTTAGTGAACTGTTCTTCATCCATCGCAAGGGTCTCGAACTGGGAGGCGATAAAGCTAAGGAGTTCTTGTTCGTTCATCTCTGTCCACATCGATTGGTTGGCAAACAGCAGATCGTGTATCTCCCAGAATTTACCTTGTAATCCAGCCGCCTCAGCCGCTTTGGCAGCCGCCATCCCGATCGGCGTGCGGTAGAACAGACTAAAATACTTGATCGCTCTGTCGTAGGCAGCGGCTTGGTTCCCCGGATTCGTCAGCGACTCGAAATCTTGCTGGAATTGAGTGGGGTCAAGTTGGAGCAGGTTGGCCTGGTCCAACAGGAATTCATCAAAGCTTTGTGTGTCCAAATCTTGCCAGTCCTCTTGGGTGGCTAAAATCTGCCGGTACATCTGCCAGAACAAGTTTTGCTGCCCTGCGGCCTCCGCTGCCGCCGCAATTCGGTCTGCGTGGATGCCCAGTCTCAACAAATCTAAGAATTCTACTGCTTCCGTATAATGCTCTTGGACCAGATCGGCGATTTCCTGGCTGTTCATATCTGAAAAGATTTGATTTTCATCTAAACCCAGGGTGGTGACTTGTTCCCAAATATAGTCGTTCAAGGCTTGCTCGCTCAAGTCTACCCAGGGTTCATCATTGTTGAAAAAAAGTTGATACATTTCGGTGTATTTACCCTGATTGCCAGCAGCCTCCACTGCCCGGGCTGCAACGATTGGGTTCTTTGCCGGGGAAGTATAGTAGCGGTAGATCAACCGGATATCGTCTGGATAAAGGTCCACCGCCTGGGCCAAGGCAGCAGCAATTGTGGCACAGCCTTCACATGTGAAATCGTTGTAATTAATAATGGTTACCGAATAATTTTCTTGTGCTCCGGTGATATGATCACCTGTTTGGGCTAGTTCAGGAACAACCTGGCTTTGGACAGTGCATTGCGCCGCTGCCGCAGGTTGCGGGGTACTTTCAGGGGTCGGTGGGGGGTTGGTTTCGGTAGGAGTTGGTTCCTGGCCGCCGCTGCATGCCGAAAATAACACCAAGCCCAAAAATTAGGATTTCACTTTTGAGATTGTTTCCACAAATGCGATCAGCGAGGTTGATTGAGCTCTCAATTGACGCACAGCTGCACCGACCGGGTCCTCCCCCGCAGAGCCAAGCGGCTGGTCAGCGTATGCACCGTGAAAAGCGAAGTAAGCCTGGTTGAGCTTGCGGATCTGGTATCCATTTTCCCAAAAAACCAGCCGGCGGCTTTCCATATAGTCTTCCGCCTCCTCGATCTTCCCGTCTGCTAAGAGCTCATCCACATGGACGCGGGTCTCGTGCATCTCGGCTCTAAAATCAAACCTGACCGGTTCTGGCGGTGGAGCTGTTTCGGAGCTCTCCTGTGCCGGCTCTGGCGGCGGCGGGACAAGTTCCGGAAAGAACTCGGCGATCAATGCGGCGCCAATCTCGTCGCCAGCCAGATTTGCCGTTGTCTCGTTGGAAGTTGGTGGTTTGCGCCACCATGGTTGGGTAGGTGCCGATGCCTCCTACCGGAACCACCAGCGTGGATACATCCAATGCGTCCGCAATCTGGTTTTCCAGCAGAATGTGATCTTCAATTGTCAGAGAGGTTTCTAAGGAGATGTTGGCTTCCTGCTCGATTCGCTCGCGTGGAGAAACGATCAGCGCCCAGGGCAGTGGGGTGCTGTGGTACATCACTGGCGGGATCGGCTGTCCGCCTGGTGTAAAACCCATTTTGGCAACGATATCGCTGACCATACCCTGCAGGACGTTTTCTGCGAGCGGGGCCAGGTCTTCCCGCTGGCTGTACAGTGCCTTCAACACTTCTCGAACTGGTTCTGCTTGGGCTTCTGGATCATCGATTTGTGGATTGCTGTAAATTAAGCTCAACTCCCCCTCGCTTTGCTGAATTTGGCCGATTAGGCTGATGTAGTCGAAAATGACCTGCCGCTGTCCCTCGCGATCCAGATAATCGACTGTGTCGAGCGGCAGGCGCTCCAGCTTTACCTTTAAAGCATCGATTGTCCATGCGCTGTAATCAAATTCAATGGCACGGGTAAAGGCGCGCACTTTGGCTCTGGGGTCGTCAAGGGACGCCGCTGCAGGACCCAGATAATACATAAAGATCAGGGCATAGAAAACAATTTGAAATGCATATTTCATCCCTCTGAGCCACGACATGCACTGGAGTCTAACGCCAAGCTGGAGAGAAGTCAAATAAGAGGAAAATAAACATCCCTCTTGGTGGATGGATAACGGGACAGCTTAATTTGAAAAGAAACAGACATTTTTGGTAAAATTTAGTCGCAAACCAAGCAGGTTGTGTAAACTATTCTAGAATCAATGCGTCTATCGAATAGCGGGATAACCTGCTCGATTTGATCGATAGTTAATTTCAATTCAATCAAAACAGAAACATTGCTTTCTATTTTGATCCTGACCAAAATTTAAGGAGAATCCTCAGATGGGTGAAAATAAATTTAGACTGACATATGCCACCATGTTCAACCCCCCGGAAGAACTGCATACCAATTATGAAGCGGAAGTAGCCAAAATCAAGGCCAATTTGGGACGTGAATTTCCAATGTTCATCAATGGACAAGATGTCTTTACCGACCAGAAATTCGAGAACCGTTCCCCGGTAGATACCAACCTGCTGCTCGGAGTTTTCCAGAAAGGCGATGAGTCGCATGCCGAGATGGCCTTGCAGGCTGCCCGGAAAGCAGCCAAAGGTTGGGCAACGACAGACTGGCAGACACGCGTTGCCCTGGTTCGTAAGGCTGCCGAA
>JARROY010000061.1:0-8501 GCA_037383445.1 Anaerolineales bacterium
AGGATGATTTTTAAGCGCTTAAATGGAACACCTAAAAAGATCTCCATTTGAACCGGATTTCCGCAAGCGGTGTATCCATTTGTCTCTTTATCCTTAAGCCTATTAGCTTATTCGATAAAGCGAATATATTATTTGTGAATATTGTAACATGTAGGTTTTATAGGTATAGGATGCTATGTCCTAAGTTTTTCAGGACATTTGTCCTGTTTGAGAAAAAATACACAATCTCATTATAAATAATTTTTATAAGGTTTGAAAAAAGTATTTTTGCACTCAGAAATATATTTTTACGTCATTTCAATTCCCCCAAAATAATGTGTGGAAATTAACTAATTAAGGCAGTCCGTGCGTTGGTGAGTTTGATCAGGTCTTTTGGAGAAAGCTCAATATTGAGACCACGTTGCCCACCCGAAATAAAAATAGTTCCGTTTTGAAGAGCTTTTTGATCCAGCAATATCTGAAAACCTTTATTGATCAGAGCTAAAGGAGAAATTCCACCCGTTTGCAAACCCGTCAATTCTTCGGCCTGCTGATGGCTGGCCAGTTTAATCTTTTTCTCTTTAAGGACTTCAGCAAGAAGTTTAAGATCCAGCTCAGTATCACCGGGTATAACCGCCAATATTGGCTTTCCTGGTGTGGTGCGGATAGCCACAATGGTTTTATAAACCTGAGCCGGTGAAACCCCAAGATGATTTGCGGCCTCTGCTGCCCCAAGTTTTTCCTTTGGTAAGGCATGTGCTTGGTATGCGATTTTTTTAGCATCCAGCATGCGGGTGACGTTGTTTTTACTGGTCATTTGGATTCCCCGATTGGCAACCTGATGGTAAATACAGCCCCTCCGTTGGGGTGGTTCGCAGCGGTTAAAGTTCCATGATGTGCTTCGACCAGGCGAAGTGCAATGGTGAGACCCAACCCGGTGCCGCCTTTATCTCGGGAACGGGAGTGATCGGCTCGGTAAAATCGTTCAAATATTTGTGGTAAAGCCTCTTCAGGAATACCAACCCCGCTGTCATGGATTGAGAGATTAGCGGTACTCGCCGAGCACGACAAGGTGAGGACAACTTTCCCACCCGAAGGGGTATGGTGCAGGCTGTTCTGAAGCAGGTTGTAAATTACCTGGTTCATCCGGTTCTTGTCAATGGCAATTTTGGGGCAATTTCCTGAATAAGCGAACTGTAAATTGATCTGGTTTGCTGAAAATTGAGGCTGGACATGTTCACAGATCTGCTGGATGAACGGGGCGAAATCTGTAGCCGTTTTATCCAAGGATAGGCTATCAGTGTCTGTTAAAGTCAGGGTGCGCAGGTCTTCAACCAATTTGTTCAGGAGGTTGTTTTGCTGGATGATCGGTTCCAGGTTATCCAGCGTGAGGGGATAGACGCCATCCTGGATCGCTTCGAGATTCGCTCGCTGTACTGCAAGTGGATTCCTGAGCTCATGAGCGATGTCGGCTGTCATAGCTTTGCGCGCCTGATAAGATTTTTCAAGGGACTCGGCCATTTGATTGAAGGTTTTTGCCAGCTGGCTGAGCTCCGCACCTCCCTGTACCGGCACTCGTTGGGAGAGGTCTCCCTGGGCTAGTTGACTGGCGGCGGAGGTCAGCCTGCGCACCGGGCGCATCAGCACATAGGCAAATATCAGTGCTAGAACAAGCGCCACGCCTCCAGAGATCAGGACTGTTTTCAATAGCGATTCGTTCAAGGAGGTTTTGAGGTTCTCACTGATGATTTCTCCCAGGTCGATGATATTATTATCCGGTACGACGTAGCCGACTAGTTGATTATCAACATTTATTGGGAAAGAATCTTCCAGGACATCGACAGGGAACTGATCTACCAGATCGGTAGTGTTGCTGAAAATCACCTGCCCTTCGGGATCCGTCAGGCTGAAATTACCGATCATGCCCTGTCCTCCCATGTACATATATCCCCCGCGGGAGTTTCCGCGACCTTGAGTTGCTCCCGTTCCCTGGCCTTGTGAATTCTGCTGTTGACCGGCACTTTGGTTGTTGGAGTCTGGAGAACCGGAGGAGGTTATTTCAGAAGAAACACCTTCCCAGGAACCATGCTCGAGATAATAGTCTTCAAGCTGGTTAACGATTCGGTCAGCCCCAAAAAATCCGCCGCCTTTCGCAAAAGTAGTAAGAGTGGATTGGGTTTGCCCCTGGACTACAAAGCTGAGGATAGCTAGGGTGATGATCGTGATAAGGGCGAACGAAAGGAACAAACGGAGGCGCATAGATTATCCTTTTGTGAAACGGTAACCTACACCATACACAGTTTCGATATAAATTGGAGATTTTGGCATGGGTTCGATTTTGGCACGAAGATTCTTGATATGAGCGTCGATCGTCCGTTCATAGCCTTCGTACACCGCACCTTCCTGAGTGGCTTCGAGCAGCTGGAGACGGGAATACACTCTCCCTGGTTGTTCCGCCAAGGCGGCCAGCAAATTAAACTCAGTAGGTGTCAAGTCTATTGATGAATTTCCCCGGGTCACGGTGTGTGAATCGAGGTCAATTTCCAGGTCGGCGACTCGCAGGATTTTAAACGCTGTCTGGTCACCTGAACCTGCTCCCGCGCGGCGAAGAACGGTTCGCACCCTGGCGACAACCTCTCTCGGTGAATAGGGCTTGGTGACATAATCATCTGCGCCAAGTTCCAAACCGATTAAACGGTCGGTCTCTTCCACCCGGGCAGTGACCATTATTATTGGGGTGTCGTCCTGACGCCGGATGGTCCGCGCAATGTCCAGTCCATCCATCCCTGGTAAGTTTAGGTCCAGGATGACAAGATCTGGACGGGTTGATTTCCACGTCTCCAGACCTGTATCGCCCCGGTAAGCGGTTAGAACTTCGAACCCGGCTTGTTCGAGATAGGAGCGTAAAACTTTAACCAATTCTGCTTCGTCTTCAATGACCAGAATTTTCTTCATATTTAGATTATAGCTCAGGTTTGACATGCTCTTTACACTTTGTAAATATAAAATTTATTGATCAAATTTATTGTAACCAAATGCCCAAGTAAAGTAAGGCAGGGATCCACTCCCTGCCTTACTTGTAGACCGAGGCACGATGGTTAATTAGAGGACGCTGACTGGGAGTTCAGGCAGTCTTGTGCGCCAAATCCGCTATTACCGTGGTTTCCCCCATAGTTTCCACTGGTATGCCGCCCCCCAGAGCCAGCACCCATTCCGCCGGTCATACCTCCCCCAAATCGATTGCCGGATTGGGCTCGTTCCATCAAGAATTCATATTGATCTTGGGTGAGAGCGCCATCTGCAAAAGCCGCCTCGATCGCTTCCTGGCGAACCTCACTGAGTTTGTCTGAGAGGTTATCCAGGTCTAAGTTGAGCTCTGCTGCAATTTCATAAAAGGTTTTACCATCCTGCCGGTAGGCGTCAAAATCCTCAACACTAATTCCCAGCACATCTGCTAAAGCGGAGCCCATGTCCTCATGAAGTACTTGATTCCCTGCATATCCAGGCCCACCAAAGGGGCAATTGGGACAGCTTGGCTTTACTGGGTTGCCTGGAAGTGTGTCCTGAGCCATAACAACCCCAAAACCGAACAAACTGACCATACTAACGATTGCGACTGCGATCATCCATTTCTTCATTTTTATTACCTCGTTTTTGTTTAATTTTCTTGAATTATGGTATCTTGAGGATGTGAAGAAGTTGTGAAGAATCTATAAAGATTCAATGCGGGGTTTCATATTTGGGGGGTTCACAGGAATTTCTAGTAATAGTATTATTTTCCTATGACAATGTTCCAGGAGTGATGTAGAATAGGATAAGGTTTATTGGAGTTTATAGAGTGAAAATATCAGAATCTGAGGAAGCCTCGCGATATAAGTCGCTTTCCACTAGTCAGGTAGTGCCTGATCCGTTTCGTTGTGTGCAGTGTGGGATATGCTCCTACAACTGCCCAATTGGAATTGATGTACGCAGGTTTGCCTGGCAGGGAAGACCGGTGATCGATAGTCACTGCATTACTTGCGGTGAATGCATCGCACGCTGCCCACGCGGGGTTTTACGTTTTGGCAGGACAGCAATCCTTGAGGTGGGAGATAAATGACACGGCATGTGATTCTGGGGATGGGGGCTGCTGGTATCGCGGCGGCTGAAACCATCCGCCACCATGATAAAACCAGCGAGATCATTTGTGTTTCGGGAGAGCCAGCGGGTTATTACTCTCGCCCCGGACTCGCCTATTATCTCAGCAACGAGCTTGGGGAAAGGTCTCTATACCCGTTTACAAAGACCGATTTCAAAAATAAGAAACTCCACATATTTCAAAATACGGCTGTTTTCCTCAATACCGAGAAACGCGAGATTTTGTTTAAAGATCGGAAGCGAATTAAATACGACAAAGTTCTGTTAGCACTCGGTGCAGAAGCGGTAAAGCCGAAAATTACGGGATTAAATTTGGATGGGATTGTATATCTTGATTCGATGGACCAAACGCAGGCCATGATCAAAAAAGCCCGCTGGACAAAAAACGCAGTCGTCATAGGAGGCGGGATTACCGCCTTGGAAATTGTGGAAGGTCTACAGGCGCGTGGGGTGAATGTCCATTTCTTCCTGCGGGGAGATCAGTATTGGGGGCGAGTTTTGGATAAAATCGAATCGACCATTGTTCTCAACCGGCTTGAGCATGAAGGAGTCAAAATCCATACCAATACTGAGTTGGATCAGATTATTGAGAAACGCGGAAAGATAAAAGGCGTTCTCACCAAAGATGGCCGGACAATCAAAGCCAAACTCGTTGCTTTTGCGATCGGAGTACGTCCCAGGCTTGATTTGGCAAAAGCTAGTGGCTTGGAAGTATCTCGCGGCGTGCGGGTAAACGAATTTATGGAGACAAGTGCGCCTGGAGTGTATGCCGCGGGGGATGTTGCTGAGGTTTATGATCCGGAAGTGGATGAATATGTGGTGGATAGTCTATGGTACGTTGCGAGAAGCCAAGGTGTTTCGGCAGGGATGAACATGGCTGGACAGCGGCAACCATACCAGAGGCGCAGTCCAATGAATGTTACCCGTTTAGCGGGAATTACCACGACAATCATCGGACGGATAGGAACCGGGGGAGCGGAGGATGATCTCACGATAGTGCGCGGAGAAAGCGAGACCTGGCAGCAGATGCCCGATGCAGTCGTCTGCCAAAATAATTTTGAAATCAACCGATTACGGGTTATGTTGGGCGAGAATCGAATCCTGGGAGCAATCCTAATGGGAGACCAATCCCTTTCCCAACCATTGGAAGACCTGGTAGCGAACGAGGTGGATGTTTCTCCAATTAGAAATGAATTGATGGCGAACACAGAAAACCTTGGACCGACTTTACTGACCTATTGGGATCAGTGGAGGCACCAAAATGCGCATTAGGAATATTGAATTGTGGGGGGCCCTTTTGGCGATTGTTGCTATCACTGCCCTCTATATGGGCGTGGTTTGGTTCAGCGGGGTTCCGGCAGCAAGTGGATTGCTCGGGCATTCAATTGGAATTCTTGGGTTTCTTCTGATGCTGATGACAGAGATTTTGTACAGCTTACGGAAGCGGTATACGTTTGCCCGGTGGGGTAAACTTCAGCATTGGCTTTCATTTCACATTTTTACAGGTCTGGTTGGTCCATACTTGGTATTGCTGCATTCTTCTTGGAAATTTAATGGTTTGGCAGGGGTATTAATGCTGATGACGGTAATTATTGTGATCAGCGGGTTTATCGGGCGCTACTTTTACACAGCAGTGCCACGTTCCGCAGATGGCACCTTAATGGAGGCAGAACAGCTCAACCTCCTGATTGCCCAAAACCAAGAACAGTTGGAGAGATGGAGGGGAGATTTTCCAGAATTGGTGATGCAGGTCGATGATCTATTTTCTGAGGCGTCCACAAAAGGCTTTGCTTTCGCTGGCAAGGCCGGAATCCGCAATCGCTGGCGAGAACTGGAAAGAGAAGCTTCAAGTGAAAGCCGTCAGTTGATCAGCAACTTAAGATTGCTGTGGGATAGACAGCTAGTATTGAAGCGCCAGCTTGATTCGATGGCTGGAGCAAGACGGATGTTAGCTATATGGCATACAGTGCATGTCCCCCTTGGAGTGGCATTGTTTACGGTTGCATTTATCCATATCCTTGGGGCGTTGTATTATGCGACCTTCTTGCACTGAGTTGTGATTGTTTGCCAGCCAGCAATCGGTTTTATGTAGGGTAGTCTGATTGGTGCGTTTTTGGTTTGAGGAGATGCTGCTATGAAGCGGAGAAAACTTGGGTGTCTGACGACAGGGGGATTGGTCGCTTTAATCCTTACATTAATCGTTGTTGGGTCTAGTTATGCTTTCACACGCGCAAAACTCTTTAGTCCCGGGGAGCTTAATGCACAGAGTTCGGGAAAAGTTCTAGGAGGTGCAACCTCTCATGCGGACCTAAATGAGGATTGTGCAAGCTGTCATCCTGCCCCATGGGATCGTGTGAGTATGGCTGCCCGCTGTGTAGAATGCCATCGCGATGTCCTCGACCAGTTGACTGACCTGAGTTCACTCCATGGGGCGGTGATGGCTGAAATGGACGATTTGAACTGCCGTCAATGCCATACCGAACACCATGGAGCGACGGCTAGTATGAATGAGTTTTTAAGGGGGGATTTTCCTCATGAAATGGTCGGTTTTTCATTGAAAGCCCACAGCCGAATATCCTGGGAGAGAGATATCGTTTGTGAAGACTGCCATTCGGATGGTTTCACAACTTTTGATCAAACAGTTTGTATTACCTGCCATGAGCAAGTTCACCCAGATTTTATGAACGACCATGTCGACCTGTTTGGCAACGCTTGCCGGGAATGTCATGATGGTATCGAAACCTATGGTGCGGATTTTGATCATGACCGGGCGGCTTTTAAGTTGGAGTATCTGCATACCACCCTGGACTGCGGGCAGTGCCATGAAGGGGCGGCCAGCATGCATATGCTGATGGAAACCCCTAATATATGCGAAGGCTGTCACCTCAAGGATGATGTGCATCAGGAGCAGTTGGGAAATCAGTGCGGCGTTTGCCATACGCCTGAAGGTTGGGAATTAGGTAAATTCGATCACAGCGCTACAGGTTTTGCATTAAAAGGTGGGCATAAAAATCTAGAGTGTCTGGACTGCCATGCCGATAGAACTTACCAGGGTAATGACCCGGCTTGCATCTCCTGCCATGCCAAGGATGAACCTCATAATGGCCAATTTGGAACAGACTGCGGTCTGTGCCATACCATCAATCGCTGGAATGAGATTACTTTCGATCATTCTGGAGTCGTTTCTCAGGATTGCAATGCTTGCCATATAACCGATCGCCCCGCTAACCATTACCCGGGAATCTGTTCTGCTTGCCACAGCACGAATGCTTGGAAACCTGCCACCTTTGACCATGGTGTTGCAGGAGCAACAGATTGCATTTCCTGCCATAGTGGCGACAAGCCCAGAAACCATTACTCGGGCCAATGCTCAGCTTGCCATAACACGAATGCCTGGAAACCTGCCACCTTCAACCACAGTGCGGCTGGAGCAACTGACTGTATATCCTGCCATAACAAGGATAAACCAAGTAATCATTACTCAGCTCAATGCTCAGCTTGCCATAACACCAATGCATGGAAACCTGCCAACTTCAATCACCAGGCTGCTGGTGCAACAGACTGTATTTCCTGCCATTCTGGCAACAGGCCAAACAACCATTTCAGCGGGCAGTGTTCGATGTGCCATAATACGAATGCCTGGAAACCAGCCAGTTTCAAACATTCGTTCCCATTGAACCATGGTGGAGCAAACCAGCAGTGCACGTTATGCCACCCATCCAATAATTACAACTCTTATACCTGTTATGGCTGCCATGAACACACAGCCTCAAAAATGCAGGAAAAGCACAAGGAAGTTAAAAACTTCAGCAACAACTGTGTCAATTGCCATGCAGGTGGTAAAGGCGGTGATGATTAATCTCACTTTTTTGGATTGGTGATTGATTTTTATGTCAATCTGTTGAAGAGAGTAGAGCTTATACGGTAGGGGAGTACGGGTAACCTAACATCCCTCTTTCCATAGTTTTGGGGAGAGGGATGTTTTATTAATCACTTTGTCCAGCCAGGATTTTGATTTTCTCCCAGGGTTTGAGAGATTCGTCCTCGGCCATGATCATGCGCAGTTCGTAAATTTGATCACGCAGCATTGCGGCCTGCTCGAACTCTAAATCTTTAGCCGCTTGTTTCATGCGGTCTTCAAGGGTTTCGATCATGCTCTCAAGCTCGGATTTTGGAATTTGCCCGGGTTTCCCGATGGTGTAGGCGGCTCCCTCTTCGGCAACAGCCGGCATGGTCACCCGGTCGGTCAGGTCGCGGATCGCTTTTACAATGCTGATCGGTTCGATCCCGTGCTCCTGGTTGTAGGTTACCTGTTTGTCACGGCGACGGTTGGTCTCGTCGATGGCTGCCTGCATTGCATCCGTGACCCTATCCGCGTACATGAT
>JARROY010000062.1:0-8473 GCA_037383445.1 Anaerolineales bacterium
TAGCTCAAGCCAGCCATATTCTTTTACTTGATAGCTTTCTTCTTCAACGATCCAACCTTCAACGTAAGCGATTTGGTCTGGTAAATATGCAAGGGCTTCAACTGCATTTAGCCAACAAGAATTGGGGATTGCTTTAATCTTCTGTGCTAGTTCTTGGGACAGTTCGCGGTTTACCCTCATGTGAATAGTTTAGTACGATCTAAAAACACACGAGGCATTATTGGGAAATTGTAAAGCCAATTTACATTGTGATTTGTGTGAACGAATCTCGCTCCTGTGAATGGAGCTTTTGTTACCAGGTGCTGGTTGAGGTAGGAGGAAGTTGTTAACAAAACTGTTTGTAATGCCGATCTGACAAATCTGTTTGTAATGAATCCATCTGCTTTTCGTATAAGGTGGCTGCGAAAAAACCTCGCACGGTGTGTGGAGTGTCAAATTCCATTTTTCATTAAACAATGTATCAGGGTGATTAGGAACTAAAAAGTTTTGACAACAAATAAGAATAAACTACCCTTTATGCACCAATCTTTCTTTCTAAAAACGAACGGACCACGCTTAAATATCTTTCGTTTTCTTCGACAAAGGTCATGTGAGCGCTGTTCTCGAACACGACCAACTCGGCGTCAGGGATGTTGGCGGCCATAAACTCAGCCGCTTTAACCGAGCAAGCTCGATCATGCCGCCCAGCCAGAATCAGCACGGGATGGGTGATATCTCCCAGGCGGTCTTCTACTTCGATCCCGCCGTACTCCTCCTCCGAAGACTTGCGCAGCATCTCGGGTGAATATACTGTATTTGCGATACGCTGTTCGTACTCAGCGATGCGCGGATCAAAGGGATCAGCAAAATGGAAGGGGAACTGCTCCGATAAAAGTTTCGCCATTTCTTCCTGGGTCTGCACATACGGTTCCTTGGCCCATGACTCCGTTACCTGCTGGCGGAGTTCTTCCGGCTCAAAAGTGGCCAGTTGATGCTCCACGTAAGACATCAAAAAACGGCTGCCGGGCACCCCGCCGGAAATGATCGATACGGCTGCCTCTCCGGGAAAGTCGACGGCGTTTTGCAAACAAACGAAGGCCCCGTAGGAATGACCCAGTACGGCATACTTTTCAAACCCCATCGCGTTGGCCAGCAGACCGACATCTTTGGCATGCTGTTCCAACGTCCAGGTGTCTTCTGGCGGCCGCTCTGAGCGGCCGTTGGCGCGCTGGTCCACCAGGATCAGCCGGTAGTCATCCGTCAGCGTGTCCAGATAGTCGCCGAACTCATGGTGATCAAGGCCGGGTCCGCCGTGCAGGAGAATGATCGGGAAACCTGTGCCGCGTTCCACAACGTACAGGCTGGTATCCCCAATATCAATAAAGCAACCTTCTTCAATGCTCATCTCGTTCTCCTTCCCAAAAGCAAATCCCATAAAATTTAAACCTCTCGGTATTATAAAGGATTCGTTGGAGCGACTATATACCCAATCATCGGAATATCAATGTTGAATTATATTGTAAAAAAATGTACAATAAGAGTGCAAAAAAGGAAGCATCGAACCAAAGATGGTCATTTGGTTCCTTACTCTTGGGGACAATCTATAAATTTTGACCAAACCTTTTGAACATTTTAGCAGAACCATTGGCAGAAGATGCTGTTTGATCATCTCCTTTAACGAGTTGATATTTTGAGAATTGAATCAAATATTCATCAAAATAAATGGGCAAATGATACCGATGTACGCAAATCAATATTCCATCATCATAGTAACTTATAACAGCTCAGACTGCATTCTCGATTTATTACATGATATCAACTCGTTGGATGAAGGGGCTTTATCGAGAACTGTAATTGTGGATAACAACTCCTCTGACGAGTGTGTATCAGCCGTTCAAACCAATTATCCTCAGGTCCAAATACTTGTAAACAAGGTTAATATAGGATACGGAAGCGCAGTCAATCAGGCGGTTGGTTTCATCGATACCAGGTTATTTTTCTTGCTCAACCCAGATATCAGGTTGCCGGAAAATTTTTTCTCAAATTTGATGATGTGTGTTCAATCAACAGATTTTGGTGCGGCAGGTCCTTTACAATTCAAACTCAAAGGCAAAACCAGGTACTTAAATTTTTGTTGGTCGTTTCTAAAGTTGGAGAGTTTCAAACTATATTTACAAAAAAGAACCCAGCCGAAAAAATCTTTTTGTAACCTGATACCTGTCACCTTTCTCAATGCCGGCTGTTTGTTGTTCAATAAGTCCGCATATATTCAGGTGGGTGGATTTGATGAACGGTATTTTTTATATGGGGAAGAACCAGACATATTTTTAAAATTCAAGCTGCACGGCTATAAATGTTATCTGCATTCGGGGGTAGAGATCATCCACCTGAGGGACAAAAGTATTAATAAACTCCCCCTTATTGAATATATAAAAGTGCGTTCAAGGGCGGTAATTAATATTGTTGATGCATTATTGCGGGGGTATTCCAGGTTCCTTACAAAAACCATTACAACCAAGTATAAGCTGAACTTGTAGATGTTTGTTTCGTGGTTTTGTAATTCTCCAACTACCAACATATCAGAAATTAACTCATATTTTGTGCTAAGGAAGCCAGTCACCTATGTAAAGGGTTTTTGGTATAGAATAGAATGGAGGAGGATAATCATGCAGCAATGGGAATATTTTTATTTTGTGACGCAAAGATTCGGGCATGAGGCCTGGATCATTAACGAAGACTTTATCGTCAGTGATGCTTTTGATATTGACCGATCCTATCCATCTACTGAATTCAAAAGAAAAAAGATCGAAATGACTGGTGAAGGGGTCTGGTATTGTTACCCGGCTGAATTAAAAACGGATATCTTGGGCAAATCCGTCATCGAAGCATTGAACGTGGTGGGTACTCAAGGTTGGGAATTAGTAAGTGTCAAGCGTTCCGATTACGAACACTATTATTATTTCAAACGCCCAAAGGAATAATCGGCGGATTGAACTTTTTGAGTTAGCAACCCAGTCGGCAATCAAGCGCATAAGAAGGTTAAAGTAGTAAGAAAACAATCGCTATCCCGATAATAAACGCAAAAAGAAAACCGAGAATCACGGTCAAGATGATTAATCCAGGGGAACTGGAATCTTCCTTTTCTAGTTTCGTCCCAATATACCCGGCTGGGAGACCACCCAAAAGCCATACAGGTAACGCATAACTCCACAGCAGGATGCCGAGCGACCAAAAAACCAAGACTAAGATGAAAAATCCTGGGATGCTGCTCCCAATCAAGCCGCTTATATAGTATTTTCTCATTCCCCACGCCTCCTCACGACCAGCATAGCAGAAATAGTCTGCCAAAATAGTGTGAGCTAATTTCGATGGTTAAGTTTATGGATGATTTTCTCAAGGATATAGATGCTGAAACCAGCTAGTAATCCAAAAAAGAGTAGGGTTAAGAAAAGAACCAGAACAGAAAAACCTTCGGAAGGATTGAACGAATAAACTACGGTAAAGACGAGTAACAACCCCAAAACCACACCAGTGACAACATTAATAAGGAGCTTATGGTCTATATCCGATCCTATCTTATCCACTTCAAAATGCTTTTTGGCTTTTCTAATTGCGTTTTGGTTATTCACCATGCTTAGGTCAAAACCGCAATAGAAACAGCAATATCTGGCATCACTTGGAATTTTTTTCTCACAAACCGGACAAATTATGCTCTCGCACATCCCACACCTCCTCAGTATCAGCATAGCGAAAACAAACTGCCAAAACAACAGTCTAGACTGCCAAAAAGTGCCAATTGGTTAAAGTTCAAAAAATTTAATCAAGAGTACACAACAACTCCCGTTAAATAGTAAAATAAAGAAATCCATGACTAAACAAGTGATCATCCTCCAAACCGAACGCTTGATTCTGAGACGGCTGCAGCCCGCGGACATCCCGGCCCTGATAGACCTGTGGTGCGATCCGGACGTCACGCAGCATTTAGGGGGTCCCAGAGATGGGGCAAAGCTGGAGCCACTCTTTGCAGAGGACGCCAAAAATCCTTTCGCCGAGCAATATGATTTGTGGCCGTTGCTCAAGAAATCTTCCGAACAGGTCATCGGGCACTGTGGTTTGCTGGAGAAGGAAGTTGATGGGACAGATGAGATTGAGGTCATCTATATTCTCAAAGCCTCGGAATGGGGAAAGGGGTATGCCACAGAGATCGCAAAGGCGATTATTGATTACGCTTTTGTTAAAAGGAAACTTGAGAGGTTGATCGCCTTAATTGAGCCCGAAAACGCAGCTTCCGAGCATGTTGCTGTGAAGATCGGGATGAAGCTTGAGAAAGAGGTTATTCGCCCGGGTGGAGCTAAGCGAAAAGTTTATGCCATCCAACGACCATAGTGGATGGCATTAATAAAGTGAATTTATTGAATTTTTCCCGCAGGATGGAATTTATTTAATATTCCTGATAATGGCCATGGCGGTATCGTGCATTTGTTTGCTGATATTTGACATCATCTGCAAAGATTGGGTTAGTTTCTGAACGGAATTTTGCAGGTCAAGATTGGCCAGCTGGGAATCATCCCCGATGGTGGACAGCTTATCCTCGTACTCCTGGATGTAGTTTTCAAACTCGCTGACCACCGAGAGGTGATGTTTCCAATCACGACGCAGTCGTTTTGCGCTTTTCTCAACTTTCTTAAGCTTCTTGTGTAAAGAGTCTGACGCGTTGTGCATTTCTTTGAGATCATCACGCATCCTGTTTGCATGTTCACGGAGTCGCTTTTTCGCGCTATTGTAATATTTCACTTTTTCAGCATAATATTTCAAATCCTCGGTGGTAGCCAAGTACGACTCCCGCACCACAAGTTGGATGATGGCGTTGATATCCTGGGCGAAGGAGGTGGGATATTCGTTAAAATACTCCTCTGTGAAAACCATCGTTACCAGGTCTTTCCAGGAATCTTCCCAGTTCTCATCGTTGGCGATTTTATAGCCGATAATGGTACTGCTTTCTCGAACCTCGTCCGAGAGAGTGTCTTCAAAATTTGTGGGTTTTTCTTCCATGGTCTAAAAACCTCCTTAATTTTCATCAGGTAAAAACATTATATACCGATTAAATTCTTATCCAAAGTCCCGCTCATGGACGTAAAAGGTGCAATTTTCGCGGCCAATCAATTATTAGAGTAAATTTGTAATATTTGCGTGTTCTCATCGTATTAATTAATGTCCCCATGTAACCATATTATTATTCCTTCACATACTGTTGTGGTTACATGGGTACACTATTTAACCGTCAAAATGGGGGAGAGGTTCGACGCGCGGTTAGAAGCAAGTTGGAAATTGCGTTTTCAATTATTTTCTCGTTCAATTATTGACAAAATTTATCTTATTTGTTATAATATTTAGGTGCAACTAAATATTTATTGAGGACTTTATGAACAAAAATTTATCGCGAAGAGACTTATTAAAGATTGGCGGGGCAAGCCTGTTGGGGCTGCCGCTGCTCAGCGGGCTTAGTGAAGCCATGCAGGGTTCCAAATTGGGAGCATCCACACATGGACAGCAATCCGGCGAGGATGACAGTCATCTAGGCTTGGGAACTGTCGGGCAGGTCGACCATGAGAAAAATGGCTTTCATCCCCAAGACCTGCTTTACGACTATGACTACGGCAACGTCAGCCAGCTGGAAAACAGCCAGACATTACGCGAATACGAAATTTACGCTTTGGATAAGGAGATCGAGGTAGCTCCCGGGGTGTATTTCCCCGGCTGGGTGTACGGCAGCCCCACTTCGCCGGACTCCCAGCGGGCAGGCCGGCTGATCGGTCGCGTACCGGGGCCGACAATCCGCTGCGTGGAAGGGGACCGCATCCGGATCAAATTCATTAACACCAGCAGCCATCCGCATACCATCCATTTTCACGGCATCCATTCGGCTCGCATGGACGGCGTCCCAGGCCAGGGAGATGGGGTGATTGCCCAAACCCAATCCACGATCTACGAATTTGACGCCTTTCCTTTCGGCTGCCATTTGTACCACTGCCATGCCCTGCCTTTAGCCCGGCATATTCACAAGGGATTGTACGGTGGGTTCATTGTCGACCCTGATCCCGAAAAATATCAGGGGGAAGAAAAGGAGATTGCCAAAACTCGCAATCACCAATATCCCGAGAACGAAAACGTTCACGAGATGTTTATGCTGATGAATGCATTTGACACCAATTTTGATAAAGGAAATGAAGTCTATGCGGTCAATTCGATTGCCTTTGCCTATCTAAAAGATCCGATCCGGATTCCGCGCGAAAAGCTGCAGCGCATCTACCTGGTTAATGTGACAGAATTTGACCCGATCAATTCGCTCCACACCCACGCCAACTTTTTTAACTACTTCGATCATGGCACAACCTTACTTCCTACACTTAAAACAGTGGACACGATTATGCAGTGTCAGGCACAGCGCGGGATCCTGGAATTCTCTTTTGCAGATTTTGAAGATGGCCTCTATATGTTCCATGCGCATCAGAGCGAGTTTGCTGAACTGGGCTGGATGGGCAACTTCCAGTTGGAGGGTGGAGCGTAATGGAAAAAGAAACTCAATCAAAATTTCCCACCTGGGGATATATTTTAATTCCAGTGATTCTTCTGATTGGGCTGGTGGCTATCTTTCTGAACACCAATCCTATCCAGGTTGCCAAAGGAGAACTGCCTCCGATTGAGAATTTGAACATTCAGCGGGTAAAACTTCCAGAACCAGGCTTGATCGAACTTGATGTGATCAATGCCGGCCCGGACGAATTAACAATTTCACAGGTAATCGTGGATGACGCCTATTGGAATTTTCAGATTGATCCAGGCAATACCCTTTCTTCTCTTGAGAAAGGTAAAATCTCCATCCCGTACCCCTGGGTTGAAAACGAAGCGCATGAAATTGTCTTGGTAACCTCCACTGGGATTACCTTCAACACCGGTATTGAGTTAGCCGTTCAAACTCCCGCGCCGGATGTCAAACAATTCTTTGCCTATGCTTTGGTCGGCATCTATGTGGGGATCATCCCGGTGGGTTTAGGGATGCTGTGGTACCCGGCGATGCGCCGTTTCAGCCACAAGGCGATGAATTTCATCCTTTCTCTGACGGTAGGATTGCTGATCTTTTTGGTGGTCGATACCTTTTTAGAGATGGTTGAGGTTGCCGACCAACTGCCCGGAGTGTTCCAGGGTCTGCCGTTCGGGTTGTTTATGGCCCTCCTCACCTGGCTGTCGATCATGGCGATTGGCAATATCAAGCGCTATTCGGACCGGGAAACCGCACAAGGCCGAGCCTTCGTCGCCTTTCTGATCGCCTTAGGGATCGGCTTCCACAACCTTGGGGAGGGTTTAGTGGTTGGGGCGGCCTTTGCACTCGGGGAAGCTGCCCTCGGCTCGTTCCTGGTGGTCGGATTTATTCTCCATAACCTCACCGAAGGAATCGGGATTACTGCGCCTGTCACACGCGATAAGCCAAAGTTCGGCTGGTTCTTGCTCATGCTGCTGGTGGCTGGGGCACCGGCCATCCCCGGCACGCTGATCGGTGGATTTGCTTACTCCCCGCTGCTGACCGTCCTCTTTTTGGGAATTGGGGTTGGGGCAATCTGGCAGGTGATTGTTGAGGTCGGACGGTTGCTGGAAAGGAATGCCAAACGCCAGGGTGAGAGCCTCGTCGCATGGGTCAACGTGGCTGGATTGATGGCGGGTATTTTGGTGATGTACCTGACAGCTTTCTTTGTCAAAGTTTAGAGCTCAACTAAGTGTGGTCAACTTCATAATCGAAAACCAAGCATGTTTCCTTATAAGTAGTTCCTGTTTTGGAGAAATTGTGTTTCAAATCGGCCTAAATGGAAACTTGGTTTCTATTTTGATTCGTTGTAAAATGGAAATTGAAGCATAACTAAAATACATTTCAGCAGGGAAAGTTAGATACAGTTTCTGGTTGCTTTGAAAACATTAATCCATACATTGTAATCCTTGAATTATCGCGCAAAGGAGATATGACATGGATGAGGAGACCAAAGCTGAACAGTTTCTGCTTTACCTGGAAATGGGGGATATCCTTGATCAAGATCAGCTAGAACAGCTAACCCGCCAATTGCAATCCGAAATCCTGGACCAAGGATATGGTTTAGCAGCTTTGGTAACCGGGGATGAGGTGCCGCATGGCGCTAAGTCTGCTGATGCGGTTACCTGGGGTATGCTGGCTGTTTCGGTTTTACCGACCGTTTTGCCCAAGCTGATTGAATTTCTCCAATCGTGGACGATGAGATCAGAAAGCAGGAAGGTTAAGGTACGCTCTCAAATTGGGGAGCAATCGATCGAACTGGAGTACTCTCCTACCACGATCAGTAATCAAGAACTTAAAGACCTGGTCTCAATGCTGACTGGAAGCATGCAAGCGAATTCCGACAAGACTATTGAAGTGAAAAAAGAAACGCAGGTTGAGGATGAGTAGAAGGTTAGCACTCGTTATCGGCAG